>NZ_JBNHER010000282.1:0-5997 GCF_050015975.1 Dapis purpurea BLCC-M126
GGCTGAAGCCCTACTACGAACTTTAATTATAACTATTCAACCGGACATGATATAATAGGTAAGTGAGGAAAATTTAATTGTTGTTGTCAATTTTTTCCTACTATTCTAACTACTGAGTTTTTCAAAATTTTTTCAAATTGGTATTGATTCTGTATCTAGTAGGGAGATCAAACCCCTACTAATTTATCAGTATTTAATGGGAGATTATTTTCAATGAATTTTTTAAGCTAATACTATAGCGCTACCCGCAAGTCAAAAGTCACTAATACAAAAGTAAAAAGTAATCTCTGGGGTGATTTTTTCCTAGGTCAATTATCCGCAAACAGTATTTAGAAATTTCTAACCTGAATCCGTAGTGCTACAAAACCTAATTTATTGCTATTGCTACTTGTAACCAACTATCAAATAATCCTTGATTATTAGCGATCCATTCTTCAGCATGACGGCGAATATCTACAGGTTTATTCTCACCATTTTTAACTTTTTCCTGTTGAATATTAACATCATCAATCGGAATCTCAATCTGTTCAAATAAACCTTGAGCAACTGGGTTAGTCTGTAAAAATTTCTTATTAGCTAATATCCTGACATTATCAATGGGAAAACCGAGATTTTTATCATTCAATGAAGTATCTTTTTCCGTGAAATTTTCCATAGTTCCTACTAAGGATGTGAAAGGAACATTCAACCATTCTACATCCTCCCCTTCTTTTAAAACAGAAGCAAGCCAATGGGGTTTCCAGGCAAAAAACAGAATTGGTTTTCCTTGACGATAACGAACTAGAGCATCTGCCAATAGAGCAGAATAATCCCCTTGAATATGTTCGACAGTATTCTCAAGTCCATAAACTTGCAAATGATGATTGATAACTCTTTCACATACCCAACCAGCAGTACAACCAATTAAATTTGCCTGACCATCACCATCAGAATCAAAAAGTTCAGCAATTTTTGGGTCTTGAAGTTGTGATAAATTAGTAATATTATATTCTTCAGCCGTTTTTTTATCTATTTGGTACCCCATACTAGCATTAGAAATAAGAGTTCCCACCCGTTTTAACCTTTCTTCCCCACCATTATTGTCAAAAAATTCTTGGTGGGCAGCTTCCCAATGTGTTCCAGTAAAATCTAAATCTCCATTACTAACAGCGATGTGCATTGCTGGAACATTCAGTTGCTTTTGACCTTTGACCTCATAGCCTAATTTTTCCAGTCCAATATTTACAATTTCTGTGATAAATGTGCCATAGGTTTCTAAACCAGAAGTTGGACGCACTACTATTCCTTTCCCAGGCAATGGATCTTCAGTTGACTTGATATTTGTTTGAGACATTAATTGCCAACCTGTCACACCAACTAGCAAAGCAAGCACAATAGTTATCCCTAAAGTTGCTCCATGACGTTTAGACAAGCCACGAGATCGTAACCATCCGATCGGGCCTCGCTCTTGCCAAGACTGAAGACTACCTTGACTAACACCCTGGGTAATACGGTCGAGCATTACTGCAATTAATACAATACCTAACCCCCCTACCGCTGCTAGTCCAACATTCAAACGACCTAAACCTTGCAATACCATTTGGCCTAATCCTTCTACCCCAATCATTGAGGTAACAACTGACATTGATAAAGCTAATAAAATAGCTTGGTTTGTCCCAGCAAGTATAGTAGGTAAAGCTAAAGGAATTTGCACTTCCAATAAAACTTGTTGGCGAGTTGAACCAAAAGCAAGTGCAGCTTCTACTGCTTCTGGGGATACTTGCCTAATACCAAGGTTGGTCAGACGAATTAGAGGTGGAACTGCAAAAACAAAAGTCGCTATTATACCAGAAACTTCTCCAATTCCAAACAACATTACTACAGGTACTAAGTAAACGAAGGTTGGAAGAGTCTGCATAGCATCTAGGAAAGGACGCAATACTCTATTGAAGCGATCGCTAACTGCACAAACAATACCTAAAGGTATACCGACCAGCATACAGAATATTACGGCAGTAAGTATTAAAGATAGAGAAACCATTGCTGCTTCCCAAGCGCCACAAAAACCAATAATGATTAGAGCTATAAAGCTATAGATAGCTATCTTTTTACCTGCTAATTGCCAGACTAGCAGAGCAATGATTATCAGAAAAATTAAAGGCGGAATTGCTAGAAAAGTCGATTTTACTATTTCTAGAGTTCCGCTAATAGGTAAGCTGATAGCTTGAAATATAGGGCGAAAGTTGTCAACCAGAAAATTAACTAAATTGTTAACCCATTCGTCTAGAGGTAAAGTATAAGATTGGAAAGGATTAAATAAATTGTCTAATCCTCCTTGAGTTTCAGCTATGAAATAGTTAGATAAATAATTGAAAATAAACAAAATTTACTGGCTCCTGTAATGTTGGTTTAATCCAAATTTTTACTTGGTTGCCCCAAAGTTGTCAGTACATCAACTGCTTCTACCATACCTTGAAATTCTTTTTTGTCGTTAACCACCGCTAGGGGAAACCCTTGTTTGTAAAGATAAAAAATATCTTCTAGATGAGCAGAAGTATCAATTATTGGAAAGTCAGTTTCCATAGTAGCCGTAATATCCTCTTTCCCTTGTTTGAGACTCTCTTCCAAAAGCTGTTTTTTCACCAAACCAACAGGTTTATTGTACTCATCGACTACATACAAAACTTGCAGGTTATGATTTAACATTTTCTCCAGACTAGAGCTAACAGAATATTGACCAATTATCAGAGAAGGTGTTTTACTAATAACTGAACCTACCCGAATAACTTGAGCAGAATTTACCTCTTCGGTGAAAGCTCTGATATAATCATTTTTGGGATTAGTAACTAATTCTTCAGGAGTCCCCAATTGGACAATTGCACCATCTTTCATTACGGCAATGCGATCGCCCAATTTCAAACCTTCTTGCATGTCATGGCTAATAAATACTATAGTTTTATTCAATTCTTTCTGGAGTCGCAATAATTCATCTTGCATTTCTCCCCTCGTCAATGGATCAAGGGCACTAAAAGCTTCATCCATCAATAAAATATCTGCATCAGTAGCTAAAGCACGAGCTAAACCTACCCGTTGCTGCATCCCCCCACTCAAAGAAGTAGGTTTATAATTTGCCCATTTGTCTAAACCCACAACTTCTAATGTTTCTAAAGCTTTCTGGCGACGATCAGATGCTTCAACCCCCCGTACCTTTAGTCCATACTCTACATTTTCTGCTACTGTTTTGTGAGGAAATAAACCAAAGCGCTGAAATACCATCGAAATTTTATTCAGTCGTATCTCTCGCATTCGTTTGTCATCAACATGAGCAACATCTTCACCATCAATATAAATATGTCCACTTGTAGGATTAATTAGACGATTAATGCAGCGAACTAGGGTAGATTTTCCCGAACCAGATAACCCCATTACTACAAATAATTCCCCTTTACCAATCTCAAGAGATACATCAGCTAATCCCAAAACATTACCTGTAGACTGTAATATATCGTCCCTTGTTTTCCCCTCTCGAAATAACTTGAGAGCAGCAAGATGTTTTTTGCCGTAAATTTTAATCAGATTTTCTATAATTATTTTTGGGGTCATATTTTTACCTTATAGCTGATAATTTACTAAAAAACTAAGGTTTAAAGTTTCTTTTTTCAAATTTCCAATAGAAAAAAATTCCCTTTTAACCAATCCTATTTTTAGTTGTAATATTTTGGTGGTGGGGGAGCCATTGGATTGGCGATGTACAGGATTCATAATTTCAAAGGCTTTCAGTTGAAATTAACTATGATAAGAGTTTCCATAACCTATTAAAGTTAATATTTTGGGCAAGAGTATGGAAGACAATCACTTTGACAATTCTTCTGACTACCTCTTCTATAGAACCCCTGAGCGTATCTTTTCCGTCCAAGGTTATACTAAGTAGCGATGTAGCTGCCGCACTTGCTCCACCTTTCATGTCGGCGACAGCCGAAACGCCAATTACTATAACCAAGAGTTGGATAAATGCCATATTCAAGCAGTTTGACAGATCGTTATGGGGGTTCTAATTGAAACATCCCATACCAAAAAAAAAGAAAACTTGTCCGACATTTAGGGAGCAAAAGGCAAATATTGGATGGTATACTCTATCAACTTAAGAATGGTTGTAATTTGTCTGATTTACCCTGCATATTTACCTCCTTACTCCACAGTATTTTGGCATTACAAACAATGGCGAGAACAAGAAGTTATTGAAAATATTAGAGATGTTTGGCACGGCTAAGTCCGAAAACTATAGGAAAACTGACATTAAATAACATCAGACTATTAACACTAAGAACAGATAACCACCTTTTAAGAGAAACCATAAATCCACCCCTGTCCTCATAACTATAAATTTTCATCTATATATATTTCCAGTTTTAAGGAACATATGCAGGTTATTTCAGTAACTTCCACGCCTTTTTCTATTTCAACAACTACTAATCTCAAAGAATTAGTAAAAATTTGCTTCAACATAGGGCGGTACATTTTCAAATCTGCCTGATATTCCCATAAATTAGAATCAGATGCTAATTCAGCTTTTTCCCTTACCGAATCATTAATTATTAATTTTTTAATTAAATAATTGTGGTTTAAAGCCTCCCCTTTTAAGGGGAAAATAAAGAAATGATATTTCCCAATCTTCAATCAAGTACGGTTTTAACCAGAAGTAATTATCAATTATCAATTATCCATTAATGAAGCATCTCCTCCATCTTCTAACTGCTGAGTGCTGACTCCTACCCCTCACCCCAAAGACTTTTTCAGCAAACCCTATTGATTCATCTGCAATCTCAGGGTGAATTTTTTATCTGACATATGTTAAAGATTAAGTTATTTGATTGCTCAATTTATCTTTAAGATTATTGGAAAAAATTGAAAAAAATGTCATAATACCAAATCCAAGTATCAAAGAAGGCTTATATCATTCCTGAATCCTATGTATGGCATAAAGCTGCAAATTTTTTAAATACCCTCTTAACTAAGGCCGATTTGGTCTAAATCCAAACTATTAAACCTAGGAAAATGTGCAAAACTGCGACTCAGGTTCTCTCCGCTCTTAATATCTTCAGTAGATGGTGGAAAAATTACTCTTGAAATTCATTACATTAATTTAGCGGAGAGATTTTGTCGCTTTCGGAAAAATAATTAAATTCAGCTCCCTGCTTTATTCTAAATTTTCTAAACTGAAAATTTAAAATTATTGCATTTACTAAAAATCATCAATTTTCTTGAACTTTAACTTTATCTAGAAAAAGTCCGATATTGCCACTTTTTCAGAACATGATTTTGTGCAATCATCGCTGGAGTGTGTAACTCAGAAATTTGTTTTTGTGAAGCCTCTATTATCTCAGATTGGTTATGATATTTTTGTTGTAATTGAGTCAGTTTATTTTGATAATCTGCGATTATTTCTTTCTGAAGTTCTGACTCTTTTTCTAAGGCTTCATAAGTTTCCTGTGGTATCATCGAACCAACCATGGATTCCAGATGCTGCAACTTATTGAGTTGCTGTTGTAATTGGTGCTGCAAAGCCTCATAATTTTCTTTTGACACCATTAAATCTGCTTGTGATTGGAAACTTTCCAATTTAGCCTTTTGCTCTTCTGAGTGTTTTTGTAAAGTCTCATAACTTTCTTTTGACACCATTGTAGCAACTTGAACTTCTAGCTCTTGCAACTTATTTTGTTGTTTTTCTGACTGGCGTTGCAAAGCATCATAACTTTCCCGCAATACCATAGAAGCTATTTGTGCTTCTAGTTGCTGAAGTTGAGTTTGTTGCTCTTGTGACTGGTGCTGCAAAGAATCGTGAATTTCTTTGGACACCATCGAAGCTACTTGCTCTTCTAACTTTTCTAGTTGTACCTTTTGCTCTTGAGACTCTTGGTGCAAAGTTTCGTGTACTTCCTGGGAAACCATGGAAGCTAGTTGTACTTCTAGTTGCTGAAGTTGAGTTTGTTGCTCTTGTGACTGGTGCTGCAAAGAATC
>NZ_JBNHER010000282.1:6097-7115 GCF_050015975.1 Dapis purpurea BLCC-M126
AAGCTACTTGCTCTTCTAACTTTTCTAGTTGTACCTTTTGCTCTTGAGACTCTTGCTGCAAAGTTTCATGTACTTCCTGGGAAACCATGGAAGCTAGTTGTACTTCTAGCTGCTGTAGTTGACTTAGTTTTTCCTGGGAATCTGCAATTACTTTTTTATCTTCTTCTAATTGTTGTTGTAAAGTTTCATAACTTTCTCTTGACACCATGGCATCCATTTGATTTTCCAAATCCTTTACCTGTGCCATTTGAGATTCCAACTCTTGCTGTAAAGTCTGATAACTTTCCGATAATTGAGCTTGTGCTTCTACAGATCCACTTAATGGCTCGGGAACTGTTACAACATCTATTTCACTGTCGGGTAATTCATTTTTGCTCAGAGCATTGTTAACTGTATCCGACTGATTATTCAAATTTGCTGTTATTTGTGCCGCCTCTCTCAAAACCGCAAGGTCTCCTCTGGCGATGCGCTCAACTAGCTCAGATCTTGATAAACCAAGTTCTTTTGCTATCTCCTTTAGCTTCTCCGCGCTAGTGGGAGTAAGAGACACGCCTACTTTAACCTTGCTTTCTGTATAAGAGGTGGCACTACCACGTTTTTTTGACATTGGTATTCTCCTTGGCCACCATATTTTTTCTAGTATACCCTTTAATGGTATTCCTTAATTAATTAAAGTATTCCAATATATGGCTTAGAATACTTATTTTGTCCTAATTCATCTAATACTAAGTAATTATTCTTATTCCATATCAAAACCAAAGGTAGAAAATAATAGCATTTCAAGGAAGTCATGCATTCAAAAGTTAAAAAGGTATCTTTCATTAATTGATAATTGATAATGGATAATTGATAATTACCTCTGGTTAAAACCCTTCGGGAATTGAAGATTGGGAAATATCATTACCAAAGGTAGAAAATAATAGCATTTCAAGGAAGTCATGCATTCAAAAGTTAAAAAGGTATCTTTCATTAATTGATAATTGATAATGGATAATTGATAATTACCTCTGGTTAAAAC
>NZ_JBNHER010000283.1:0-10393 GCF_050015975.1 Dapis purpurea BLCC-M126
CAGAGGTAATTATCAATTATCCATTATCAATTATCAATTAATGAATTCTTCCTTCTTCCTTACCCTTACTTACAATACTAATGCTACCGGACTTGATATAATTAATTAAAGTGTACCTAACCATCCTAAAAAGTGCTGTAAGAGATAACGGTTGCTTTTGAGCAATGACAGCAGGAGCAATTTTTCACTCTAGTTGTTCTAAATCTTTCCCCTCTACTAATTTTATGAAGAATGACTTAGAGAATTATTCATTATTTGGTTCAATTCTAACTTAACTTGCTCATATTCCATATACATTTGCTCTAGTAACTCTAATGCTCCTTCAGTCATTTTTGCTCGACCTAAAATTTCCATTTCTCTGCAAATTTCAGCTAAATTGTATGCTCCTATAGTACCAGCACTTCCATTTAGGGTATGAGCTTGTAATGTCATTTTTACTACATCTTTTTGCTCGATCGCAGTGGCAAGAGTTGCTAATTGTTTAGAGCTTTCTTCTAAAAAAATATAGCCCATATTCTGAAGAAAATCATCTGCATTTTCCCCAAACAGTTCTCGCAATCTGTCTAAAGCATCTTTGTCAATTGCAGGTTTAGCTGATTTTGAATTAGTTTGGCTAGAAATTTCGCTGTCAAAGTATTGATGTTTAACTGGATCGAACAATTGATCAAAATCTCCATTTGCATCTGAAATTTTGGGAGATGATTTAATTAATTGTTCATCCAAATCTTGAGATGATATTAGCTCTGTTTCTGCAAAAGTTTGAACTGGTAATGGTTGCTCTATCGCCTCACACTTAAGTAATGCTTGAATTAACTCTTCCACTCGAATAGGCTTACTGATGTAGTCATCCATACCAGCCTCTAGGCAAATTTCACGATCGCCTTGCATAGCATTGGCTGTCATGGCAATAATACGAGGTCGTTTAGTAGCATCCTGTTCAATAACAATCCGTTTTGTGGCTGTTAAACCATCCATTTCCGGCATATGAACATCCATGAAAATAACATCATAAGACTGACGATCTATAGCTTCAATGACTTCTATACCGTTGCTTACCACATCAGCATAGTATCCCATCTTTTCCAACAATTGTACTGCCAACTGTTGATTCACTATATTATCTTCCGCCAACAGTATTCTCAAAGGCAAACGAGCAGCCATTTCTGGATCGATTTCTAACTTTTGAGGAGGGCGAGATTGCTTGACTTTAATCGGCTGTCCACCGAAAACTTTGAGCAAAGCGTTGCAAAGTTCAGATTGCTTAATAGGTTTACTCAGCAGAGCAGCAAATTCACTTTCAAATTCGTTTAAATTATCTTCGAGGTATGCAATCGAAGTTAACATAACTAAAGGCAAGTCGCTATATCGAGGATATGAATGAATTTCTTGGGCTAAAGTTACACCATCCATTTCCGGCATTTGCATATCCAGAATAGCCAGATCGAATTCTTTTTGGTTATCTAGTTCCTGAAGTGCTTCCTCCCCTGAAGCCACTACCCTGGGATATATTCCCCAAGATTCCATTTGCAACTTGAGAATTTTACGATTGGTGGCATTGTCGTCAACAACTAGAACTTTCTTATCGTTGAGTAGAGACTCTGTATTGAACAAACGTTGATTAGTATCTGAATCAACGACTTCAGTTTTAATGGTAAAGTAGAAGGTTGAACCCTCTCCTACCTGACTCTCAACCCACATTCTACCTCCCATCACTTCACTGAGACGTTTAGAGATAGCTAAACCTAAGCCAGTGCCACCATATTGACGTGAGGTAGAAGAGTCTACCTGACTGAATGACTTGAATAATCGATCCTGCTTATCTTCAGGAATCCCGATTCCTGTGTCTTTGACAGCAAAACAAATTTCTGTATGGGTATCATCAAGAGACTTGGAAGTGATGGAAACTACAACTTCCCCTTCATGGGTAAACTTAATAGCATTTCCCAATAAATTTACTAAAATTTGTCGTATTCTGGTAACATCCCCAAGCACAGTATAGGGAGTCTGCACATCAATCATGTAAGCCAATTCTAAGTTTTTGTCTGCTGCCTTCGGAGCCAATAAATCCAAAGCATCTTCTACACAAATATGAATCTCAAATGGCTGCTTCTCTAACTCTAGGTTCCCAGATTCAACTTTGGAAAAATCTAGAATATCGTTGATAATCGTTAGCAGTGAGTTACCACAGTTGCGAATAGTTTCGACAAAATTCCGTTGCTTTTCTTCTAGAGGGGTATCTAAAAGCAATCCAGTCATCCCAATCACTCCATTCATTGGCGTCCGAATTTCATGGCTCATTGTGGCTAAAAATTCTCCTTTAGCTCTCATGGCCACAAGAGCTTGGTCTCGGGTTCGTTTTAATTCTTCTGCTACTTCTTGACGTTGTATTTCTCCACTAATCCACTGAGCCATCAGTTTCAAAAGTTCCTGATTTACTCCTGTAAACGGTGTTAAGCGAGGATTAAGGCTTGAGAAACTGAGAGTTCCATAGACTTTGCCATCACAAATTACACGAATTCCAATGTATGACTTTAATCCAAATGTAGTATGGCAGGGATGATTATTCCACTCAGGGGTATTCGCAGATTCAATACAAAGTATTCCTCTGCCTTGCATGGTTTCTTGGCAGTAAACTTGTTTGAGTTCAAAAACTGCTCCTTTAATCGTAGCTTTACTGGGAAGTTGAGCCTCAATAACCTGATAGCGATCGCCTTGTATCTTAGAGAGAATTCCAATCTCCATATTAAAATTTCTTCGCCCCATGGCTAGCAATCCTTGTAACCGTTGCTCAAAGCTGCGGCCTCGAGCTGAAGTAATTTTGTATAGAGCTTGGATAGTTTCTTTGCTTTTCTGAAGTTCTTGCATTCTTTGAGCCATTTGAATCGCGATTGTCAAATGTCCTGCAATTTCGTCCATGAGTTCTAAGTTATTATCTTGCCAATATCGAGGGGCACGACACTGATGAACTATTAATAAACCCCAAAGTTGATTGGTGCTGGCTGGAACTTTACCATTATGAAGTTTGGGATTAACATCTTGATCTGGAGCGCAAAAAATCGGCAGAACCAGATTAGCTTTAACTTCAAACTGCTCTAGCAGTTGGCGATGACATTCGGTTAAATTTGCTGTTTGAATATCATTGACACTCCAATGATAACCATTCTGATAACGAGTTACTTCACCATTTTGGAAACAGGTATCTTGAATCTCTAGATGTAAAGTAGGTGTCCATTCCTTACCAACAGATTCAGCCACAACTGTACCACTCTTGTCCGCAGAAAATTGGTAAACAACGACGCGATCGCCATCCAACAAGGAGCGAACTTCTGTCACTGTTGTTTCTAGAATTGTTTGTAAATTTAAGGAAGAGCGAATCTGATTAGTAATCTTTGTCACGAGTTTTTCTCGCTTAACTTGTATATCTAGTTCGCGAGATTTTTCTCGTTGTTGTTCTAACTCATTCTCTTTGACTTTTTGAATTGTTTCTTTACTTTCCTGAAGTTCTTGAACTTGTTGAGCCATTTGAATCGCCACTGTCAAATGTTCGGCAATTCTGTCAATTAATTCTAAGTCAGTTTCTCGCCAGTTTCGGGGAGCGTAACACTGATGAACTATTAATAAACCCCAAAGTTGATTGGCTGGATATGTATTGTTTTCAAGCTTTGAGTTAATGTATTGACTTTGAAGGCTAAAAATTGGTACAACTAGATTAGCTTTGACTTCAAACCGCTCTAGCAGTTGGCGATGACATTCGGTTAAATTTGCTGTTTGAATATCATTTACACTCCAACGATAACCATTCTGATAACGAGTTACTTCACCATTTTGGAAACAGGTATCTTGAATCTCTAGATGTAAAGTAGGTGTCCATTCCTTACCAACAGATTCAGCCACAACTGTACCACTCTTGTCCGCAGAAAATTTATAAACAACGACACGATCGCCATCTAACAAGGTGCGAACTTCTGTCACTGTCGTTTCTAGAATTGTTTGTAAATCTAAGGAAGACCGAATCTGATTAGTAATCTGGGCTAAGAGTTGTTCTCGCTTAAATTGTATATTTAGTGCGCGAGATTTTTCTCGTTGTTGTTCTAGCTCACGTTCTTTTACTTGTTGAATTGTTTCTTTACTTTCCTGAAGTTCTTGAACTTGTTGAGCCATTTGAATCGCCACTGTCAAATGTTCAGCAATTCTATCAATTAATTCTAAGTCTCTGTCTTGCCAGTTTCGGGGAGCTTGACACTGATGAACTATTAATAAACCCCAAAGTTCATCAGAAAGATTCCGTTGTGCATTTTTTTCAAGATTTGAGTTAATGTATTGCCCATTAAAGCAAATAATCGGTACAACTAGATTAGCTTTGACTTCAAACCGCTCTAGCAGTTGGCGATGACATTCGGTTAAATTTGCTGTTTGAATATCATTTACACTCCAACGATAACCATTCTGATAACGAGTTACTTCACCATTTTGGAAACAGGTATCTTGAATCTCTAGATGTAAAGTAGGTGTCCATTCCTTACCAACAGATTCAGCCACAACTGTACCACTCTTGTCCGCAGAAAATTTATAAACAACGACACGATCGCCATCTAACAAGGTGCGAACTTCTGTCACTGTTGTTTCTAGAATTTTTTGTAAATCTAAGGAAGACCGAATCTGATTAATAATCTTTGCCAGAAGTTGTTCCCGTTTGACCTCAATGTTAAGTTTACGAGTTTTTGCTCGCTGTTGTTCTAATTTTTCATTTTGAAGGCGTTTAATTGTTTTAATAAATCTGTAAACAATTATTAATACTATAGAGATTGTGAACGCTGCAATCAAAATAGTAATTAGCAACCATTTATCCTGTATGAGAATAGAAAAATCAGGTAAAGTAGATGAGAAAATTTCCATGGTATTTTGATCTGTTAAAGTAACTACAAGAAAAAAAATCAAAAAGTTTGGTAGAAAAGGGTTTTAAAGAAATTGGAATAAACATGAATGAAACCCTATACACTTGGCTAGCTTATTCAGGGAAACATTAAAACCCTATTTATAGTATTTTACGACTTAATCCGCTACAATGATCCTTAAAATTTGTGTTTTTATTGTTGTTACTGTAATTTCTAAAGTCGTGAAGCGCTATAAAATAGACCTAGACTCAATTTTTTGGCCATCATAGACATACTAGACCCATGGGTGTTAAATATAGACTACACAGACTTTTAAAATACATTCCACATTAGAAAATGTAGTAGTTTGTCTAGCTTTATTTTGTGGGTAAGATAACTGTGAAAACACTGATTAAAAGCATTCTCGGAGCAGCTTTTTCACCCACAATTGTACTCTAGATGTGCTAGTAACTATAAAAAATAAAGAGTCAGTAGTCAGGACAAAATAATGGTCAGTAATCCAATAAATAAATTAAAGTATAAATACTTAGAGAGATAGCAAATTTTGCTCTACTTTAGTATATTACCAATTGTCGTTTTGATTTATTTTTCTAGTTTAGCAGTTTTTTCAGGTAATTAGGTAGGCACGAAAAAGTTTATACCAATTTAGAGCAACTGGAGTAAACAATAGTTGCTGCTTTGCATTTCTGTTTCTGTAGCAAAAAAGTTTTGATAATAAATATCTCTAATAATAAACAGTAAAATAAATTATTGAACATAAATTATCAATTATTTCCCCTTAATGTTTGCTGTATTTTAGTCCCGATAAAATAAAAAGTTTTTTTACAAATTTGTAAATATGGAAACTAATTTGTCACAATATAAATAGATCAAAGGGTACGAAAAATCATGAAGGACAAATTATGGAATCAGCTTATGTTTTATGTCTAATTATTGGTGGAGCATTTGTAGCACTTTCGGCATTTGCTGGTCTGGATGGTGTAGATTTCGACCAAGACTTTGAGCCAGACCTAGAAATTATTGACCAAGAAAATAAAAAGGATAATACTTCAATATATCATCAGCCTCGTCGGCGTTTATGGTTACCATTTTTTAGCTTGAAATTCTGGACTTTTGGTAGTTGCTTTTTTGGCTTAACTGGAATTTTATTATCCAATCTTTCTACTAGTCTTTCACCTACTATAATTGCCATTATTTCTATAATTGTTGGTATTTTA
Source organism: Dapis purpurea BLCC-M126 (assembly GCF_050015975.1). NCBI lineage: Bacteria > Bacillati > Cyanobacteriota > Cyanophyceae > Oscillatoriales > Microcoleaceae > Dapis > Dapis purpurea. The sequence continues at coordinate 6,113 of NZ_JBNHER010000283.1, forward strand.
TGTGGAACAATTATGGCTTATGTATTATATACCTTAAAAAATCGCCCCGCTGATAGCTTGGTGCGTAGTGATGATTTGCTAGGTCTTTCGGGAACAGTTGAAATTCCTTTTGATAAAAATAGTAAAGGCAAAATCCGAGTAAATGTTAAGGAATCTATGGTGGCATTTATTGCTTTTACTGAAGAAAATAGGGAATTTACTAGGGGAGAAAAAGTGTTTATAGTAGGAGTGGAAAATAATAGAGTATGGATAGTATCACAAGATTGGATGGCTAGGTCATCTGAAGGGAAATCTTAGGATTTTTTACCTAGGAATAAATGACGATGAAAAATCAAATTTTAATGCTAGCCTATATCTCAGTGGCAGTGGGAATATTTGCTGGAATGTTCATAGTTTTGTTATTGTCAATTGTTCGTCAACGACAAGTTATAAATAGTCTAGTTAGCCCTCAAGATTTTTTGGGTTTACCTTGCACTGTAGAAATTCCATTTGATGCTCATAGTAGGGGAAAAGTAAACCTATATATTAAGGGGTCTAATCTTGAGCTAATTGCCCGTACACAAGAATCTAAAGAATTTACTAAGGGAGAACAGGTATTTATTGTGGGCACGGAAAATAATCAGGTGTGGGTAGTTTCCCCGTCATTTTTTCATAACCATGAATAATATCATGTTTGGTAAAACACTTATAATACGGCTTCATGGTTGCCCTTTAGCGCTAGAGGCATATTTCCAGCCCTAAAGCGCAACTACAAGCTCAGATTTTTTCTAACTAATTATCCCAACAGGATATAACTAAGTCAGAAGTCAACCCACCCCTAACCCAACCCACCCCCAACCCCTCCGAGGAGGGGAGCAGGAGGGGAAGTCAGAAGCGAGTGTGTAATTCTGAGGTCCCCGTTTCCTCCGGAAACGCTTCGCGAACAGAATGTAAGACACACTCAAGACAGTCAGAAGTTAAATTATTACTTTGTTATTTTAACCAAACTAGAAAAAATATTTAACTGATAACTGATTAAAATGTGGTTTTTTAGACCCAATAATTTTGACAACTAACTAAGTTAAAATTCAAAAGTATTGATAAATTTTGAAACTTGTATTCAGTTAATTTTGTTACTAAAAAAGAAGAGAGAATAATGATTGATATATAATCTGTGTGGTAATTTATTTTAATTTCATTTGAGCCAGAAATCTATTAATTAATTGCACACTTTGTAACGAGGAAATTTAGCTAATGAAAAGTCAGTTTATTGAGTCAGGGAAAACCCAAATAACTACAGTAGAAATTGCACAAGCTCCCAGAGCTTTAGAAACAAACCAGTCTAATAGCTTCACAAAAGAAGTTAATACAGGTTTGCCCATCGCTCTATCTATATTTGGAGCAGTAATACTAATCTGGTTTATCAATACATTCATACAAATTTGTAAACCTAATGAAATTTTAATTTTATCCGGTCGTAAACGGCGGACAAAAGAAGGCCAAACTGTTGGTTATCGCGTAATCTTTGGTGGCAGAGCAATTCCCATTCCAATTCTGGAAACAACCAAAACAATGGACTTGCGAACAATGCCAGTCCCTGTAGAAGTGAGCAATGCCTACTCCAAAGGAGGTACCCCACTCAATATTCAAGCGATCGCTAATATTAAAGTGTCTAACGACCCCAAAGTGGTAGGCAATGCCATAGAAAGATTTCTAGACCGCGATCGCTCAGAAATCACCCGTGTTGCTAGAGAAACCCTAGAAGGCAACCTGCGGGGAGTTGTCGCTACCCTCACCCCAGAACAATTAAATGAAGACCGTCTCCAATTTGCCGAACGAATTGCCGAAGACGTGAGTCGCGACTTAGCTAAATTAGGTCTGCAACTAGACATCCTGAAAATTCAAAGTGTTTCCGATGACGTAGACTACCTAAACTCCATCGGCCGCAAACAAATTGCTCTGATTCGCCGAGATGCAGAAATTGCTGAATCTAATGCCAAAGCAGAAGCAGAGCAAACAGAAGCAGACTCCAAAAGAGAGTCAGAAATTGCCAAAACTCAGGCAGCTACATTAATAGTTCAGAAAGAAAACGAACTTCGCAAAATCAAAGCTGAATTGGAACAGCAAGCACGTTCAGAAGAAGAACGAACTATAGCAGCAGGCAAAGAAGCCAGGGCAAGAGCAGAACAATTATTGCAAACAGTCCGCGCGGAATTAGAAAGGTTACGTCTGGAAGCAGACGAAGTATTACCAGCAGAAGCGCAACGACAAGCAAGAGAATTAATCGCTAGGGGAAATGCTGCTTCCCTCTCAGAAAATGCTCAAGCTGAAGCATTAGTTAATGATATGTTGTCGTTAGTTTGGCAGGAAACTGGTAAGGATGCTGCTGAGTTATTCTATCTGCAGCAAATTAGTATGATTTTGCGGGAGTCTGCTAAAATTCCAGGACAAGTTAAGCTGGAAAATGTTAAAGTTATTGATAGTGGGGATGGTAAGTCGATCGCTAGCTTGGTAAATGCTTATCCGGAAATCTTCCGCCAGTTCCTCAAAAATGTTAATCAAACCCTTGGCGTTGATGTGACAGGTAACTTCAGCAGTCAGAATGGGAAAAAAGTTGAATTTCTAGAAGCTCAAAAATAGAGTTTTCTTAATTTAACATTGCCTCACAAAACGTTATTCTAAGTATACGGAGTAAAAAAAATCATGGAAATAGTATTAGCATTACTAGCAGTTTTTGGTCTAGGAACTGGTGCGGGTGTATTTGTAATTCGCAACCTTTATTACATTTGTCAACCAAGTGAAGTCCTAATTTTTGCTGGTGGTCGTAACCGTGTTGGAGACACCAAGAAGAAAGTTGGGTATCGCCTTGTTAAAGGAGGTAGTAGCGTTCGCGTCCCCCTATTAGAACAAGCTTTCCGCATGGACTTGAGTAATATGATTATTGAACTCAAAGTTAATAATGCTTATTCTAAAGGTGGTATTCCCCTGACGGTAGAAAGTGTGGCCAATATCAAAGTTGCTGGTGAGGAACCTACTATTCATAATGCAATTGAGCGGTTACTAGGAAAATCTCGCCAGGAAATTGAAAAGTTAGCTCAGGAAACTCTAGAAGGAAATTTGCGCGGTGTGTTAGCTTCTCTAACACCGGAACAGGTAAATGAGGATAAAATTGCTTTTGCGAAAAACTTACTAGAAGAAGCAGAAGACGACTTGGAAAAATTAGGTTTGGTATTAGATACTCTGCAAATTCAGAATATTTCCGATGAAGTAGGATATCTTGATTCTATCGGTCGTAAGCAACAGGCGGAACTTTTACGAGATTCTCGCATTGCTGAGGCTAAAACTCAGGCAGAATCAATCATACGCGCTGCAGAAAATCAGAAGAATACTTCTCTGAAACAGATTGAAACTGAGATTGCTATGGCTCGTGCAGAGGCAGAAAGACGAATTCAAGATGCGATGACGAAACGGCAAGCTGTCGTAGCTGAAGCAGAGGCAGATATAGGATCTGAGGTGGCGCGAACTCAGGCTGAAGTTGCAGTACAGAAGGAGCGGATCAAACAGGTTGAACAACAGTTACAGGCAGATGTGGTTGCCCCTGCGGAGGCTGAATCTAAGCGGGCGATCGCTCAGGCGAAGGGTGATGCTGCTGCTATTGTGGAACCAGGAAAGGCTCAAGCTGAGGGTATTCGGAAATTGGCGGAATCTTGGAAAGCTGCAGGTGAAAATGCGCGGGAGGTTTTTCTGTATCAAAAATTGGAGGAGTTGTTGAAGATTATGGTTTCTACTGTGCCAGAGGTAGAGATGGATAATGTAACTGTGATTAATTCTCAAGGTGGTAGCAATGCCACAAAAATGGCTGCTTTCTTTGAGGAATTAAAGCAAACTGCTGGTATTGATGTAGCTGCTACCCTGGAAAGTCTGACAGCAGGAACGGATCAAGCTGAACTCAGAAGTAAGAAGTAAGAAGTTAAATTTTTACTGTGACTAAATTTGAGAGGCGTGAGAATATCCTAACCGTTTTGGCTTGCTATAAATCGGAAAAATTAAGTATCCACTCAATATGATGGGGTAGGCAATGATTTATAGCTGCCAAGACCAACTAAGAGAATTAACAGAAGAGGGATACTGCTGACGCCACGCTCCGCGAACGTAAATAATAATTGCCAGAGAGGGAATATTTTTAATCTAAGAAATGCGTTGGCGGAACCTAGCGGCAGCTATATCGCTCTATTTACCATACACTATATATAGAACCCATTTGGTATCTCTAAAAAATTAGGCGATCGCTAACCTCTTAAG
>NZ_JBNHER010000284.1:0-11478 GCF_050015975.1 Dapis purpurea BLCC-M126
TTTTAACCAGAGGTAATTATCAATTATCCATTATCAATTATCAATTAATGAAAAATAGACAGGGTATTTTTTAGGAGTCAGGAGTCAGGAGTCAGAAGTCGTATGGGAATAGCTTCGATGCTTTTTTTTAGTTCATAAATCATCTTTTTAGTCAAAGGGACATCTCCTGTAAAATCTTTTTATCGTCCTTATTATTCGTAACATTCTTTTTTCAAAATGGTATAAAAACTCAAAACAACTCTTGCTTATCATCTCTTAACCTATTTTGATTAAATAGTTTTTTACCAGACCCTAATCAATCAAAATCTTTTTCGGCAAAATTGTATTTTTCTTTAGCTTTTTTCGATAAGCAAGAGCATCCAAAAGCACTCGCCATCCTTGGGGATAAAAAGCTGCTGGCAATAACATATTTAAAGCTGTCAAGAATTGTTTTTGTGTGAGAGATACCAGACCCCAATGTAAATTCATATATTTTCTAATATTGCCAATATCTGGAACTAAATTACTATACTTTTTATTGACTCTGGCATAAATTTTTTCTTTCATTAAAATATTAGTATCGCAACGTTTTTGCAAAGGAATTTTTTGGTCATAGCCTCCAGGCCAAATGGTACGATAACCTAAACATTTATTGAGAAAAATAGCATCACCAAATTCAGCAATTCTAATCCAAGAATCAATATCATCACAACTTGTTAAATTACTATCCCATCCACCAGAGTATAAAAAAGCATCCCGACGAAAAGCTACTTGAATGGGAGTACCAAAAGGTAGTAATTCTAGCAACATTCCATAATGAATATCTTCTTGGGGAATATAAAATACTTTTTCACATCCAGCGGTACGAGTATAACCAATTTTTACTTCATTAATATTAACTCTTGCTGCTTGACAAGAAATAATAACTGCTTCAGGATGAAGACTAATTGCTTTAGTCATTTCTTCAATACAATTAGGTGCTAGATAATCATCATCATCGACAGGTTTGATCCAGTCTCCCTGGACATTTTTGACACCTAAATTCATTGTACCTGCGTGACCTTGATTAGAAGTAGTACGATGGTAGATGAGCCGATCACCCAAGCTTTTCACATATTCTTCTGTACCATCTGTGGAACAATCATCAACCACAATTATTTCACATTCAATTGTTTGTTCTAAAGCTGAATTAATTGCCCGTTTTAATAAATCTAATCGATTATAGGTTGTAATCACAACACTAAATTTCATCAGTAAATTTTCCTCGAGACTTTTTGATGAATAAGGAAGAAGTAATAACAAAGGGAGAAGCAAAAAGGCAAATCAATATTTTGATTTAGATTATAGTTGCAACTCTTGTAAATTTGATTTATATTCTGGGCAAAAAGAAGTTACACCTGTAGCTATGACCTTACCTGTATAAAGAGCTGCTGTTTTTAATTGCTCTTGTGTTAAACCTATCTGAAGTAGTGATATAGCTGCCTGAGTTGAAAATTCTTGGACAGAATTACCTTTCTGTAGAGAACTACAAGCATTACGAGCTGTTTCTAATGCTTGTTTATCACCCATAATATTATGTATTTCTGCCTCTGCTGGAGTTAATGAACTTTTTAATAAGTTTTCAAATGATTCTGCTTGAGCAGGACTAGATAATAATACATTTAATATTACAGTTATGCTAAGAGTTAAATTTTGATATATTATGCTATTTCTCTTCATGTTGAAATTTTTTCAGATAATCATCTTAAAAAGAGTAAATATAGCAATCCTAAATGATTGGTGAAAAAAAAAACTTTAGAGGTTTGGTCTTTTTATCCCATTTTACGCTCAGTTTAGAGACAAAACCCCTACGATAATACGATAAAATGTTATCAATGGATAATTGATAATTACAGAGAGTTGTCATTATCCAGCATCCATTCTTCATTAATGAAAACCTATTTTAGGATTGCTATATTTATAGATAATTTCAAAAGTATTGAAATTGACTTTTGACTTGAAAATGACTTAGCATTATTAATTTAATTAAAGAAATAGCAGAAAGTAAATTATGCCAATTTTTTTTACTATATCTTTAGTTCCTACTCCCTTACTTTTTCAATTTCTTCCCTAATCCCTACTTCCTACTCCCTGAACTTAAATAGATATATTCTTTAAATGACTGCGAGGGTCAAAAGTACGATTGGCTTTAATTTTTTCATAACATTCTCTTTCTAAAGAACTAATATTTTTTGGAGCAGTAATAATAATTCTGACTAATTGGTCAGTACGTTCCTCTGATTTTGGTTTAGGCCATCCCTTACCCCGTAATCGCAAAGACTGGCCAGAACGAATACCCGCAGGAACATTAACATTGACCATCCCATCAGGAGTTGGCACTTCAATAGACGTACCCAGTACAGCTTCATCCGGAGTTATTGCTACTTCGCAGAGTAAATTATCTCCCTCAAACTGATAGAAAGAGTGAGACTGAATTTCCACTTTTAAGTACAAATCTCCCCTTTGCTGAGTATATGGGTCTAATTGACCTCTACCCTTGACCCTAATTTTACTTCCGGATTTAACTCCAGGAGGAATTGAAACTTCTCCACCACCCACACGTTTTTGTGTTCCCCGAAAAGCTTCTGCAAAACTCAGAGTAATGTCAGCTTCTAAATTTAGGGAAGTTGCCGACTTGCGACCATCAAAACCAGAAGCACCATCAAATCCATTACCAAATCCTCCTGGCCAACCTGTATTTGTTTTGTAGGTGTAAGCTCTTCGTCCACCAGCATTACTACTACCAGGACTACCACTACGTCCCAATAAAGTATTGATAAAATCGTCAAAACTGGCATACTGACTAAAGTCAAATCCACTAAAGTCTACAGTAGTACCACTTTTTCCACCAGGCCATCCACCACCACTAGAACCTACTTGTTTCCAGTATTGACCAAATTGGTCATATTTTTTGCGTTTCTCTGGATCTGATAAAACTTCATAAGCTTCATTCACTTCTTTGAAACGAGCTTCTGCTTTGCGATCGCCAGGGTTCATATCTGGGTGATATTTCCGAGCTAATTTACGGTAAGCTTTTTTTATTTCTTCTGCACTAGCACTTTTAGTTAAACCTAAGATTGAGTAATAATCTTTAAAATCAGTTTTAGCCATTTATTATTCTCCTTATCTGAATATTGTTCAGCAACTACTTAATGTTAATATATGATTACTTTTTAGTTGATTAATTATATAGCAATCCTGTTTTAGTTGTAGTATTTTGGTGCTAGTTAGGAGTCAGGAGTCAGGAGTCAGGAGTCATAATTTCAGCAGGTTTTAATTGAATTTAACTGTTAAAAAACTTGTTACAACCTATGTGCGGATTGCTATATAGAATTCACATTTGATATCTGAATATCAAGTTAAATGTTTTAGGGGACAGTGAGAGTTGACAGGATAGTTTTTGGCAGCAGAAAAAATAATATTCTAGTTTTAAGTTATTTGGAAAAACTAATATTTTCACTACCATTACTGTTTGTTTGGTAATATGTAATATCTGTTCTTCCCGAGCAATCGTTATACTTTATGATTTCTAATACAAAGCGTGAAAAAAGAATTTTATAAATAAGCTTAAGTGAAAAGGGCTTTATATTAGTCGTTTTTTGACTAAGGAAATTCCCAATCAAAAAATATACAATTACTCTGCAATTTAGTGATAAGGGAGTCAAAGCAGCGAAATAAATAGATCTAGTTCAAAAATTGGATAATTTATTTTTTGCTATTCCCTAAAAGACATAGATGAACACAAAAAATACTTAAATTTTATTGCTTCTGACTCGTGACTCCTAAGCACTAAACTAACTATAGGGTTTATCCAGTTACTCAGGTATTGTTCTTTTTCTTGTTTTCTATTCCCTTTTTCCCGAATTAGGAATCTCTACGGACTTTGCAAACAAAGTCCCTAACTACTCTTGCGAAACAAACGAATTTTGTACCTCACTCAGATATAGGAACGAACTACTATTTTTGTAGCAAAAATTTATCAAACTACTATAAGTAGGTTTTAACCAAGATATTTAAGTTGGTGGTAATTTTTCTGTCAACAACTGCAAAAACTATCCCCCGATATTAGTGATTAATCAAGCAGACTCAATATTATGATTTAGTTTCTTCTTTCAAGTTATCAAAGCTTAACATATAGTCAAGTTCGGTTTTTCCTTAAAGACTAATGGCAATTGCCGTACCCTCTTTTTTAGCTATCAGTAGCTAGCTCGTTTGTTTCCTCAATTTTGAATTACTTTCAAGGCTGGTTCATGTAATTCATTTACATAGAAATCACCATTAGTAAAAATTAAAAACTAAACAGTCAAACACAAATTATTTGAGACTACAAATAATGTAGAAATAAAGATTATTTTTTTCTGAGAAATAATGAATTTTGATGGAACAATATTATCTAGTAATTCGTTGTAGTCGATCAAATCCTTCTTCACAACTTGGAGGAGCATCTGTTAATTGTCGAGACATTTTCATTATTACTTCTTCTGGTACTTGGCGTTGTCGTTGTTTATTTCTTTGTAAGCATAATTCTAATGATTTGTCAAGCCATAAACCACTTATGTAGCTAAATCCAGTTTCTCTAGCAACGTCAATCAGTTCTCTTCGTCGGCGACGTTGGGTATTAGTAGCATCATATATAGCTAGAGATGTTTGGCTTACAGCTTGGTGAAATTTCTGTTCTACTTCCTGCCAAACTCTAAGCCAAAGCCCTTGAATTGCTTCGTCACCAAATAATTGAGCACGGATAGCATCAGTAGAAATTAATTGACAGTGAGGACATCTAGAGACAATTTTCCTGGCTATAGTAGATTTGCCACTAGCTGGAAGTCCAATCAGAATAATTAATCTGGTCATATAGCGCTACGCGCAACTAAAAAGTTAAAAGTTATCTCTGACTCAGTTTTTCTTGTTGAAATGTTTCACTAACTCGATTTACCAATCTTCTTACCCTATTACTCTATATGTGTATTACTATAAATTAGCAATTAACTTTCTCGGCAGAGTTGCCCCACGCTGAAAGGTAATGGAGCAAGTAGGATTAATCCCGACCCTGATCTGTCATAATCAAAGCATAGAAGAAGCGGAAAATTCTCTCTACATTAGAACAGAAATGTTGAATATAAAATGGGGCATAACTTTTACCTCACGATAAAACACCACAATAAGGTAATCTTGAAAGGAATTTCTGACCAGTGAATGGTATCAGAAGCCTAAATTTTTAGCATTTACGAAGCATTCCAAAGGAAAACCCCTCTACAACAGGCAAGTATTGCAGTCACTATTACTGGCACGGACATTCTCAAATTTAGTCCCTGCTCCAAATTTACTGTGGGATGACCATTTGCTGGCGTAGAGCTTCCGCTTTTTCCTACGGAATGCTGCGTAAACGCGAATCCCGTCTACTGACTTCTGACTTTAACTGTAAATGCGTCAATTTAGGATCATTAGGATTTAGTGGTTAGTAGCATTTACTTATAACCACTAACCAACTAATTACTTACAGTAAAGTACTGACTAAATCACTGTCCCATCAGGGATAATAGCATTTTTCAAGACAACAACAATCCCACTGCGAATGATGAATCCTTCATCCTCACGTTGAGCTTCTTCTATCTTGTCTTTATTGATTATTTGGACATTACGCCCAATTCGGGCATTCTTATCAATAATTGCCCCACGAATAGTCGTTTCAGTACCAATACCTAATGGTATCTTACCCTCATTTATACCAGATTGACGTTCGGCAAAAGGTTCATAGAAATCACAACCCATCAGCAGAGAGTCTTCTATTATACAGCCAGATTCTACACGAGATCGCACACCTAAAACACAATGGTCAATTCGGCATTGTTTAAGAATACAACCTTCTCCAACAATTGACTCTGTAATCTGGCAGTCCAAAAGTTTGCTTGGAGGTAAGTAGCGAGAGCGAGTATAGATAGGAGCTTTTTCATCATAAAAGCTAAAGGGAGGCTGAGGCTGTTGTGTCAAAGCCAAATTAGCTTCATAGAATGACCGAATAGTCCCGATGTCTTCCCAATATCCCTCAAATGGGTAAGCTTGAACATTATAATCTTTAGCCGAATTAGGTAGAATCTGCTTACCAAAATCTGGAGCTTGGGATTCTTCCAATAGTTTGACCATGACATCTTTATTAAAGACATAAATTCCCATAGAAGCAATGTAGGGTTGTTCTTTAGCGACTTCTGGACTAACTCCTAAAACAGAGGTATCCACTGCCATAATTTTTAGATCGTCCCCTTTAGGTTTTTCGCTAAATTCAATAATCCGACCAGAGTCATCAATTTTCATTAAACCAAAATCAGATGCCCGTGCTTCATCAATGGGCAAGACAGAGAGAGTAATGTCTGCCTTTGTATCAATATGGCGTTGGACAAAGTCCCGATAGTCCATACGGTAGAGATGGTCTCCGGAGAGAATTAGGTAATAGTCAACATCCCACTCTTTAAATAACCAAATATATTTACGGACAGCATCGGCTGTTCCTTGGAACCACTCTGGATTATCTTTAGTTTGTTGAGCTGCTAGAACTTCGACAAAACCTTCACTGAAACCAGGGAAGTTATAGGCACGAGTGATATGACGGTTGAGAGAAGCCGAGTTGAATTGGGTCATAACATATATTTTCTGCATTTCTGAGTTGATGCAGTTACTGATAGGAATATCTATCAACCGATATTTCCCGGCTAGGGGTACTGCTGGTTTGGCCCGCAGTTTTGTTAATGGATAGAGACGGGTACCTGCGCCACCGCCTAGAATTATACTTAGTACGTTTTTCACGGTTAAACCTCACTGCCAATAATATTCTCATCCTTAGTGTCCAATGGTTGGGGATCATTGGCAAGGGGGTATATATTTAGATATGGTGAGGTTAAATTTTGGTTATGGGTAGTGGAGCAATTTTTTGACGCCAAAAGTTAAATTTTAAATATTAAAAGTCATATAGTATTGATGTTAGTAGGAAATAATTTTTATAGGGAAGCGATTGCTCTTCAGAGATTTTTAGGTTGTGATTAAATAATTATTTACTCTGGTGAATATTAGACTAAATTTATCTAGGCTAGGGCGGATTATTTGAGTTAGTATTTATTTTCTAATAACCTAAAGCTACTTCACAATAAATATTCATAGATATTATAGATAGGAAATTCTGACTTTCTTGCCTCATCATTTTTTTTTATTGAAATAATTGACAAAACTAAAAGTGATGTAATCTGAAATTTATTCATACAAATAATTTGAATTTATTCGGATGGTATATTTTTTTTATGGTCTAATATCGTAACTTATTTTGTCAGTTTGGTTGCAAAATTTTGCAAATTTTCCGAATGTATGTGTTTTGTAAAATTGCAACCTTTATCCATAATTAATTTTGGGCTTTGCTGAAGTAAAGTATAAAATTCCTAAATTTATAATGTGTAAATCAGACCTATTTTCCCTCGTTCCTGGCCTGTAAAAATCTCGTTTATAGCTCCTAACTCCTGTAAAATAATAAATTTATTCAGCAACGCCTGATTTTCTAGTCACTGTGACAAATTTTAATATTACTTGAATTTGTGAGACTTTGAGACCAATTTTCTGTCAAAATAGTAGCGGTTTCCTAAGAAGAGAAAATTATTTATGCAAATTCAAACACCAGAATGGGTAAAACACGCTGTATTTTACCAAATTTTTCCAGACCGTTTTATTAAAGCTCAACCGCCGACTCAAACCAGGAAAGGAATAGACAAAGGTTGGTATCCCAGCATCCTAGAACCTTGGCATGAATCTCCCACTATTCAAGGTTACAAAGGTGGCAACCTCTGGGGAGTCATAGAAAAACTTGACTATCTTCAGGAACTTGGTATCACCGCCATTTACTTCACACCAATTTTTCAATCAACCTGTAACCATCGCTATCATACCCATGACTATTATCGAGTTGATCCAATTTTAGGAGGCAATGAAGCTTTAAAAGTATTAATAGATGCTGCTCACGATCTCAAGATTAAAGTTGTTCTTGATGGAGTTTTCAATCACGCTAGTCGTGGTTTCTATTTCTTCAACGATATCTTGGAAAACGGTCCTCATTCTCCCTGGTTGCATTGGTTCAAAATAGAAGGTTGGCCTCTATCTGCTTACGATGGCAGTTTACCTGCTAATTATGTGGGGTGGATAGGCAACCGTGCTTTACCTGTATTCAATCACGATAACCCGGAAGTGAAAGAATACATTATGGAAATTGGAGAATATTGGTTAGAATTTGGTATTGATGGTTGGCGTTTAGATGTACCGTTTGAGATCAAGACTCCTGGGTTTTGGCAGGAATTTCGCGATCGCGTCAAAGCTATTAACCCAGAAGCGTATATTGTGGGTGAAGTCTGGAGTGACTGCGTACAATGGTTGGATGGTACTCAGTTTGACGGGGTGATGAACTATTTATTTACAGGCCCGACTATTGCTTTTACCGCAGGCGATCGCGTAGATATTGACCAAGTTAAAGACCGTGACTATGTAGCTTATCCAGCTATATCTGCTGTTGAATACGGTCAAAAAATGCAGGAATTATTACAACTCTATCCTTGGGAAATTCAATTAACTCAACTCAATTTATTAGACAGTCACGATACAGCTAGGGTTTTGAGTATTGCTCAAGGGGATAAAGCAACTGTTGAATTAGCTACTCTGTTGTTAATGACTTTTCCTGGCGCACCTAGTATTTATTATGGTAATGAAGTAGGTTTACCAGGGAAGTTAGATCCTGACTCTCGTCGTGGTTTTCCTGCTACTGAAGAATGGGATAATCAAGTTCTGGAATATCATAAGAAGTTAATTGCTATTAGAAATCAATATTCAGCTTTGCGTACTGGTAGTTATAAAGTTTTGTTTGCTGAGGGAAATGTTTATGTATTTGCTCGTATTTTAGGGGATGAAGAAATTATTATTGCTGTTAATATTGGTACGGAACCAGCAAAAGTTAATGTTAGTATTAGTGAGCTTAAATCTCAACCCAATAAAATTATTTATGGTAGTTGTGAAATATCTTGGCAAGGAGAAAATGAAGCTAGTAAATTACAGTTAGATTTACCTGGAAGAAAAGGTTGTATTTTGGTGAAAAATTAATCTTGCTTGAACAGAAAGTTTATAATGAAAAAATAGTTGATTTGATTTTAGAAGGGAGGGATATTTTATGGATTATTTATATCAAAAACCTCCCCTTTATTAAACCAAACAAACATGATAAACTAATTCAGAAATCTCATGACAAAAAAATTGAATTATTATGACAATAGCACCGAATATTCCAGAAATATCGCCATCCACTGATACCTTACTAACTTCAGAAACAGACCAAGAATTTAATTGGAGAAACTGTTGGTATCCAGTCACATTCGTTCAAGATTTACCAACAGATCGACCCTATAGTTTTTCCTTATATGATGAACCCTTAGTTTTATTCAGCAATAATGATGGTAAACTAATTTGTCTTGCAGACCTTTGCCCCCACCGTGCAGCCAAACTATCAGATGGACAAATAATTGACGGCAAAATTGAATGTTTATACCACGGTTGGCAGTTTGGCAATGGAGGAGAATGTTTACATATTCCCCAGTTGCCAGCAGATGCGAAAATTCCGGCAAAAGCTTGCGTAAAATCATTTCTTGTAGCAGAAAAACAAGGCATAGTTTGGATGTGGGCAGGAGAAGCAGAGATAGCAGATGAAAATAAGATTCCCACTTTACCAGATTTAGAGAAACCAGGATTTGTTCGTGCGGAGAAGGTCTCAGAATTGCCTTTTGGACAGGGTTTTTTTATAGAGCAAGTGTTAGATCCAGCTCATGTTGATATCAGTCATCACGGTAGTCAAGGAAACCGGAAAAATGCCACTGCTTTAGAAATGGAAATTCTCAAAAGTTCCATCGCTGGAATAGAAGCAAGATTTAGACGTATTTCTACTCCTCAAGAATCTTGGAGAAGTATCAAGTTTGTCGCACCAAGCTTGGTACTATTGAATTTTTACATTGAAGAGAAAGGTTGGGTGTTTGGGTTGGCATTCTATTCGATGCCAGTAAGTAAAAACCGATGTCGAATTTTGACACTGAGTTATCGGAACTTTTTTGGGTGGAAAATGAAAATAACTCCCCGGTGGTTGATACATTTAGGTCAAAGTAAAATTTTAGAGGAAGATTTGGCAATGGTTGTAGGACAACAAGAATATATTGAGCGCACGCAAAAAAGCTTGCGAGAATTATATTTGCCTCTGAAGACTTCTGATACTATTTTGTTGGAATACCGAAAATGGTTAGATCGCTTTGGTTCGTCTCTACCTTATTATCATGGTTATGCTACTTTTAAAACTGGGGAAAACCAGGGTAAGATTGAGAAGGAAGATGTCTCAATGGCTCGATATTATCATCATACTCAATTCTGTAGTTCCTGTAGTCGCGCTCATCAAACCGCTATTCGAGGAAAACAGATATTTGTAGGAGTGGCGATCGCTCTTGCTGCCTTAGCAATAATGACAGAAGATTTTGCTATGAAATTATTGCTTGTTGCTGTTGCTCTATGTAGTGTGGGATTAGCGGTTGTGGCTGAGAAGTTCAAGATTAGGTTTGAACGTTCTTATACTAGGCATTAATAGAAGTAGATATTTTCTCAAGTCTAATATCATGTCTAATTGAATAGTTATAAGTGGATAAATATTCAGGTAAATAAATTGTGTGTGGTGGACTATAATTATGTTTATGTAGGATAAAAGCTTCTAGGAATATCTTTATCCTATTTCAGATATTCCTTTCTCATGCTTCTAAAATTCCTACAATAATCTGGAGTAAGTCTAAAAAATCTGTAGGAAATAGATATAGATTTATATCTTGCAAAATTGGCTTTTTTTGAGTATCAAGAACAGCAAATTGCCAAATATTACCCATTGATACTGCACCATATAACATAGAATAACTAGCAAATTCTGCTTGCTCTAAAGCAATCAATTCTACTGCAAGTTGCGTGAAATTTATTTGTAAATCTGCATTTTTAGGTTCAATAACTAAAAACTGAGTTTTGGTTTGCAGAAAATAATCTAATTCACCTTTTAATTGCTCACTAACTTTTAAAGAATAACTCACCTTAATTTTAACTTTGGTGTAATGCATTAATTCCATCAAAACTGGAGCAATAAGAAATTCCCGTCTAGCCATTTCGCTAGTTAAACTGACACAAGTTAAAATTTCTTCCAAGCGTTGTTTTAGACTATCTAAATGTTCGAGTTAGTGATAAGTTTGGGGTAAATTCATTAATTGATAATTGATAATGGATAATTGATAATTACCTCTGGTTAAAACCGTTCTTGATTGAAGATAAGGAAATATTATTTCTCTTCTCTTGGTCGATTGGATATGCCGAGGTTTCCTCGGCATCCCTCGACCGCTTTTTCCCCTATCCAAGGGGAGGCTTTAAACCAGA
>NZ_JBNHER010000285.1:0-7902 GCF_050015975.1 Dapis purpurea BLCC-M126
CTTGAATGAAGATGAAAATTTTTTTTATACCGAATTAAGCGGATTTGATATAACACTTATATCCGTTGTGGTTAAACAAGAGAGGATGTCAAATCTTGCAATGAGATGATATAAGTGCGTAATAATTTTAATAGGGACACAATATTACCAATGGATAATGGATAATTTAATCAATTCGGTTTAAAGCCTCTCCGTTTCAATCGATAATTAATAATTAATTAGAAAGAGTTTTTACAGCACTTCCAGTTCTTATGAGGTATATAGCTAACAGGCATCATGCCTGTTCTACAAGAACTTTACTGTTTAAACTTGTACATCATTACTCCAAAATATGCTGTATAATCCACACTCCATTATTCATTATCAATTAATGAATGTGTCCTTCAATAATTGATAATTGATAATGGATAATTGATAATTACCTCTACCTAAAAGGAAGAGGATTGAATCAAAGGAAAATTTTTTCTTATTTCTCCTTTAAAGGAGAGGCTTTAAACCTTAATTATTCGGTAAGAATTTACCAGGTTATTGTGAGCGGTTAAAAAAAGTTTGCTTCATTAGACAAACCATTGATTGACGGATCTCCTCCAATAATTGGTTCTCCTACAGGATTTCCGAGGAATACCCTAGTCAAACTAACAAAACCATTATCAACACTTGCATTTAAGCTAAAACCTGCAACAAAAGGTCGTTCATTATAAGTTACACGCAACAAATAGTTAAATTCTGGTGATAGAGTTAACTCTGAAGAAATCCCTAGAATATCTGATGCTACTCCTGGTCCAATTCTTGCATCAATACCACCACCACCATTATCATTAGCTGCAATTGGTATTTGTCCTTGTCTAGGTTGTAAGAGAGAGTCTTGAGGCAGTTGATAGACTTCTAATCGAGGATCTCCACCATTTCTAGCATTAAGTCCAATTGTTATGGGAGTGTTTGGTGTAGCGTTTAACAGATAATCCTCTGCTGTAACGAAAGCAGTATCTTCAAGATTTCTCACCACTTCATCAGCAGTTCCATCTATTATACCTTCAATACTAATATTTACTGGCTGGGGAGGAGGTACTGGAACTGGAGGTGTTGGAGGAATAATATCAGCACTAGCAGGAAATAGAGCTAACTCATAGTCACTAGCAATACCAGGAGCAGTCTGAAAAACATTAATCAAATATTCACCGGGGGTAGAGAAAGCTACCTGAAATGCCTCATTTGATGCACCCAAGTTGTCACCACGAGCAATTAAGTTACCATTACTATCTAATACTGCTACATCCAGATTATCAGTCAAATTTTGTAAAGCAATTCCTGCGGTTAATGGTTGTGTAATTGTGACACGATAGTAGTCTACAGGGTCGAAATCATTTATTGTTGCCAACTGACTTATAGGTACTTCTGGAGCTATAGTACCCAAAAAAGTTGGTGTATTTGGGTTATCATTACTGTTGTCAATAGTATTAATATTAGCACTGCTAGGAAATAGAGCTAACTCATAGTCACTAGCAATACCAGGAGCAGTTTGAAAAACATTTATAAAATATTCTCCAGGGATAGATAAAGTTGTCTGAAATGCTTCATTGGATACCCCTAAATTATCACCACGGGCAATTAAGTTACCATTGTTATCTAATACTGCTACATCCAGATCGCCAGTGAGGTTTTGTAGTGCAATTTCTGAAGTTAAGGGTGTATTAACTGTGAAGCGATAGTAGTCTACAGGGTCAAAATTATTGATCGTACCCAAGGCAGTTATAGGTATTTCTGGAAATAGATTACCTATAGGAGTTGCTGCGTTGATACTATCGTTACTGTTATCTGTAAAAATTACTTGAAATTGGTTTAATATACTCATTGTTAATATTTTTTTGAATTATTTTGATAACTAATTAAGTTTTTTAAGGATTTGTGAAATCTTTTAAACTTAAGAAACTACTATTCTTAATAATATAAGACTTGTCTATCGTCAAAAAAGTTTCTATCTATGGCAAAATCGGAAAATTTCATACAACAAGTAAAGATAGACACGATTAAAAAAGTGATAAACTTAATCAAATTTAAGTAATCTGCTATGTAATTTTACTGAATAATTAAATAATGAAATAGCAAAATAGCTTTTTTCCTATCAAAAAATCAAGGTATAAAAATTAACAATATTTTTCATACTACTTCTGTTGCCAAACTAAACCACATAGTAATATTTACTCCACTCAGAGCATTAAAAATTGTTACACTTTTCCGGTTGACTAATAAATTCAGTATACCAATTCAAAAAATAATGTGACAAATAACAAATTTGTATAAGCATCTTAGAACAAGTATATAACAACTAACTCTGCGTTACAATATTGTCAGAGTTAACTTCCTGTTTAATGTACTAATTATCGACAAAAATCCCTAAATTATGATGAATCTCCCAGAATTTTTTAATCAACGTTATCAAGTTAAACAAGAACTAGGTTGCAATCAAACTGGAGGTCGAATTACTTATCTCACAACTGATACTAACACCAATACTCCTGTTGTCACAAAACAATATCAATTTGCCAATTGGGCAGAATACGAAAGTTACTATAGAGAAATTGAACTTCTACAACAATTAAATCACCCTAGTATTCCCCGTTATCTCGATTCATTTGAGACAGAAAATGGCTTTTGCTTAGTGCAAGAGTACAAAAATGCTCCTTCTCTTGCCCAAACTCAACTTTGGACAGTAACAGAAATCAAACAAATTGCTCAAGAGGTATTAGAAGTTTTAGTCTATCTACAGAAGCAAGTACCGCCAATTATTCATCGGGATATTAAACCAGAAAATATCTTAGTTGAACGCAATGGTATTCAGCTCAAAGTTTACCTAGTAGATTTTGGGTTTGCCCGTAGTGGGTATGGGAATGTAGCAGTTAGTAGTGCAGTCAAAGGCACTCTAGGATTTATGCCACCAGAACAATTGTTTAACCGGGAACTAACCGAAGCATCAGATTTATACAGTTTAGGTGCAACTTTAATTTGTTTGTTAACTAATACAAAATCTAGCGATATTGGTAAGTTAATCAATGATAACTATCGAATTAATTTCAAAAAAATGCTGCCGAAAGTAGAACCAGCATTTATTAATTGGCTAGAAAAAATGGTGGAACCAAACCTAAAATCTCGCTTTCCCAATGCTGAAATAGCCCTCAAAAAGCTTAATTATCTTGGTAATTCAGAAAATACAACAACTCAAAAAATGCAATTTAGTACGCAAAAACCTAAGAAAATATTTACTGGAGCAGCAACAATTGGTCTATGTCTCATCGCACTTTACAGTACCATTGCAGCACTAACAACCTGGGGTGAAAATAAATGGTTGAGAACTCGAAAGCAACTAGAAGTATCTAATTCTAATGGGAGAAAACAACATTTGCAACAAGTGCTATTACAAACAGGTCAGTGTCCTCGGTGTGACTTAAGTAATGTGAACTTAGCCTATGCCAACTTGAAGAATGTTAACCTCAAAGATGCTAGTCTAGATGGTGCTGACCTTAATAATTCTGTTCTCAAAGATGCAGAACTATGGAAAGCAAGTTTGGCAGGAATTAATTTGTCAAATGCTAACTTATCAGATGCTGATTTCAGAGGTGCTAAACTCAGGTATGCAGATTTACACTCTGCAAACCTCTGGGGCGCAAATCTAGGATATGCAAATCTTTGGGATGCCAACCTAAATCAAGCCAACCTTCAACATACTAATTTTTGGGGAGCAAATCTAGGTTATGCCAAGCTAGAAAATGCTAACCTCAAAAATGCTAATCTCCGGGGTGCAAATTTATTTAGTGCTGAGTTAGAGAATGCTAATCTAGAAAATGCCAATTTGGAAAATGCTAAGTTGGATGGTGTTAACCTCAAGGGTGCTAAGTTAAAACAAGCTAATCTCAAAGATACCGTACTCTCAGCACATAAGGGTCATAGTTATCGCAGTGTTAATTTAGAGAATGCCGATCTAGAAGGTGCTAATCTCGAAGGTAGTCATCTAGAAAATGCTAATCTATTAGGTGCTTACTTAAAGAATGCTAATCTCAGCGAAGCTTCTCTTGAAGGTGCAGACTTACGAGGTGCAAATCTTACTAATGCCAACCTTAGCAAAGCTTATTTACGAGGTGCAAATCTTCGTGGTGTTAACCTTAGCGGAGCAAAGTTGGAGAGTGCAAACTTCCGAGACACTGACCTTAAAGGTGCTATCATGCCAGATGGTAGTATTCATCCTTAAATCACTAACAGAAGAAATAAATTCTATCATGTCCGGTTAAATATTCGTTATAGTGGAGTATCGTAAGTGGCATAAAATAGGAGTCGGAGTAGGAGAAACATTAAAATACATCCCTTTTCTTTGTCCTTATACTAATTCCCAAAAGTAATGCTATACTTACAGGAAAATTTAACTATTAAGTAATTAATACAGGCTGAATAACTTTTTTGATAATTATTAACAAGTTAGTATTAATTACTCTTGTTTTTCCCTCTTCCCTACTCAATAAAATAATGTAGAAAAGTTTTTGAGAAATGGTATTAGTAGTCAGGAAAATACATTTTATTTATAATTAAGTAGCTTGGCGTAATTCAATTCCACAGTCAGAAGTTAAATTTATAGTTGGGAATTATTACCAAAAACTAAAATCATGCAGACATTTTTATTAAAGTTTAATCATTTTATATTTCTATTTTAACCAGCGCCCTACATATTTATATCAAGTTCCTTATTATTAGTTATAAATAATTTTAATTTTTTTTAAATA
This sequence comes from Dapis purpurea BLCC-M126, assembly GCF_050015975.1. Lineage (NCBI taxonomy): Bacteria > Bacillati > Cyanobacteriota > Cyanophyceae > Oscillatoriales > Microcoleaceae > Dapis > Dapis purpurea. Next base: position 4,770 of record NZ_JBNHER010000285.1, read on the forward strand.
GGAAAAGTAACACAGTAATAAATAGACGATAATTTCAGACAATTTATCTTGCCACTATAGCCTTTCTAGAGCAAAAAATAAGATTTTTTATTTATAAATAATTATCCGCAGTTGATATTATATTATGACTAAGTTATACAACTCTCAATAAATTTAATTAAATGTTTGTGAAATTCTTCAGTTTTTTTTATATAACAAGCATGACCAGCATCATCCAGGATAACTTTTTGAGAATTTGGCATTAAATCTACTAACAAATCAGCTTGTGTTACAGGTACTATTCGATCGTTACTTCCCCAAAGAGCTAATGTTGGTAAATTAATCCCTTTTAATTCATGCTGAAAACGCTCAATTCCGACAGGGGAAACTGCGACAAATCCTCTGAGTTTATCACAATAATTAATCACAAAAGGTAAACTATAACTGCCACTCATAGAAGGAGATACTAAAATTGGCAATTTTAAGTTTAAATTATTTAATATTTCTCGCAAAAAACCTAAGCTAGAAACTGATATTCTTTGGGAACGACCATAACCAGGAATATCTACTGCGACAGCTCGATAACCTTGGGTAGTCAAAAGATCGAGAGTACCTATTTCTTGCCATGTCTGAGCAGTAAAACTTGCTCCATGTAGCAACAAGATACTAACTGAATTTTTTTGGCCAGTTTCTAGGTAATGAATCCGAGCATTTTCCAGATGCAGATATTGAGAATTAATATGGGTATTCATAATTTATTGAGGCAAATTTTATTATTTTAAATCGTACAATAAAAACTAATTACTAAATATGAATATTACTAACAAAAATCCCTGGGAAAATCCAAACAGTTTTGTCGAAATTCGCTTTCCTTGGATGACCTTAATTGGTGAACATTTAGAAGATAACCAAGGACAAATTATTGATTATTGGTGGGTATAAAAGGCTGATTCTGTAATTATATTAACGATTTAATCCGAGCAGTTATTATTACCTATTACTACATATCGCCCTGGTATAGGAAAGAAAACTTTAGATTTTCCTGGTGGTAGAGTGCCATTTGGACAAACACCAGTAGCAGGAGTGCCAAAAATTTTACAGCAGGAATTAGGAATAACAGAAGCAGAAATTATTCATCTTAGTCCCCTCAATAGCAGCGGATGGGCAATTAATAGCTCATTTTCTAATCAAAAACTTTATGGTTTTGTTACAAAAATAGACTCCACAGTATCAATATCCAAAGAATTATTGGGCGGTGTCTATCCTACCACAAAATTAGGTATTCATAATTTACTTGAGAATTTAAGTTTTCTTCAGTGTCCTGCCCTATTATTAGAATGGCAAATTCAAACCTTTTATTCTTAATTTATGCCAATTTTTTTGGCGGAATGCTGCGCAAATAGCAATAGGAAATCAGAGTTGGAAAAAAAATTAATAGTTTATCAGTAGTTGATTAGTATTTTCTCTAACACCTACTACTTACTGAAATTCAGACTAAATAGTTAAACATACAACTAAGGAAAGGATGGAAAAAATTTAAACTATAAAGATGTGAGAAACAAGATTTGAAATTCAGTGAAACAGCTTGAGGAGTTGTAAATTTTCTAACTTTCTGTAATACTAATGTAATACTAATAGGTATGACTTATTTAGTGAAATATAGTACGCTGGTTTACATTCCAGAATAATATCATGTCCGGTTGAATAGTTATCATTAAAGTTCGTAGTAGGGCTTCAGCCCGATATATACTTAGGGCTGAAGCCCTACTACAAACAAAAACTTTTTTATCACTCATTATCCGGACATGATATAACAGGGCAGTTGGGCATTATCTTTGGTTTACGAAAGAATAAATAGTTGCGATACTGCCATTAGTTAGTGATAGAACTCCGGGTATTCCTGCATAGTAATGGTGAGAACATATATTTTTTTCCCATACTTCCCACACTTCCCACACTTCCCACACCTCCTATACCATTACTATGCACCACCATTGAATTCCGTTGCCCTTATGCTAACAAAAAACTTTCCCCTTTTTCTTTTTATACCTTCTTTTTCCTGTCTTCTCTCTTGACTCCTGTACTGGCAATTTCCTATAGAATGCTATGCAAACGCGAATCGTGCCTACTCTCTGGTTATTTATAATTATTGAAGAGGATATAATATTATATAGCAATTCACGTGTGAGTAGTAGATGAAACTGAAAAATTTATTAATTGTATTTATTGGGATATTGACTGTGGCAACTGTGAGTAGTTGTACAGGGAATAAGGATAATGCTCCGGAACGCTACGGCAACCAACAAGAAACTACCAATAAAGAAATGAAAATAGGTGGTTCTTCTGAAGGTTATCCTATCATGGAAATATTAGCAAATGCTTACGAAAATGACTCCATTGAAATTACTTTTATGCCTAGTAGTCAAAGTAGTGGTGGTATTAGAGGTGTTCAGGATGGGTTCATTAATATTGGAGTTATTAGTAAGGAACTGACAGCAGTAGAAACACCTGAAAATATTAAATACATACCCATAGCAAAAAATTTCCTGGTTTTGATTACTAATGAAAATGTCAAAGGAGTTTCCAATCTCAGCACGGAGCAAATTCAAGGTATTTATAATGGCACAATTAGCAACTGGAAAGAATTCGGAGGCCCTGATGCTAAGATTGTTTTATTAGACATACCTGAAGATGAAACAGAAAAGCAGATTTTGCGAGAAAATATTTTAGGAGAAAATCTTCAAGTCATATCAACAGCGATTCTTTTTCAAGAAGATGATGAAGTTCTTGAAGCTGTAGCAAATACACCTTACAGTATTGGTGTTATACCCGACTCGGAAGAGCTAAAAGAATTTAGTGTTAATACACTCAGTCTTAATAATGTTGTTCCTAACAAGGCTAATATACAGAATGGTAAATATAAAATGAGTCAGACTATTGGGATTGTTTTTTCTTCTGAACCTACTTCTGAAACTCAAGAATTTATTGATTTTGTCCTCACTCAAGAAGCTCAGGGAAAACTAGAATTAGCTAATTACATAGTTGTAGACAAAAATTAGCTCTGGAACAATATTCTTCTTAAACGCTAAGATTTAGGTATAATATCAAATCCGGTAGTATCGGTGTAATTAGATAGTTAATCTAGGAGTCAGGA
>NZ_JBNHER010000286.1:0-23425 GCF_050015975.1 Dapis purpurea BLCC-M126
CGATCGCTACTTAGTATAACCTTGGACGGAAAAGATACCAAATGGGTTCTATAGATCTCAAATGGGTTCTATAAGGGTTGAGAGACAAAAAATTAGCCGCAACTTTTTCTACAGTGGTTAAGTTGCGACATGATGAAGTCAAAAACATTATTCAATTTTTCAGGCAATGTTCCTAACTCATAGCAGCATGACTACGATCGTAAGTAGTGACAAAACTAGGATATGGTTTTCCTTGAATTTTACCCCAATAGTTATCTACTTCTACACCAACTTCAGTTGCCATACGGTTTAGCATAGACTGTTGACGATTTTTAACCAGGTTGTGATGACGCATCATTAAGGCACGAGCTTGATTTTTTACATCCATTGTTGATTTTTCCTATTGCTAACTTTTGCTTTTGATAAATTTTTCTACTTTTGATAATACTCTAACTCATGGAAGCATGACTACGATCATAAGTAGTGACAAAACTAGGATAGGGTTTTCCTTGAATATTTCCCCAATAGTTATCTGCTTCTACACCAACTTCGCTTGCAGTACGATTTAGCATAGACTGTTGACGATTTTTAATCAGGTTGTGATGACGCATCATTAAGGCACGAGCTTGATTTTCTACATCCATTGTTTTAATTCTCCTTTTGGATTAAATTTTTTTTGTTAAAGATGAAATTTGATTCAAAAAAAGGAAGTCGATTAGCTCATCGAAACACGACCACGCTCATAATTTTTTCTAAAGGTAGGCTGTACTTTTCCTTGAATATGACCCCAGTAGTGACTACTTTCTAATCCCACTTCAGATATCGCTCTGTTCAGCATAGACTGCTGACGATTTTTTACAAGATGGTGATGACGGACCATTAAAGAACGTGCTTGAGGTTCAGTCAACATACTTAACTTTCTCCTTTGATTGCTTGACTAATGTTTGGGTTGCTTTTTTCCTTTCATATTCATACTAACAGAAATTTCTGTATCTGTTGTTACTAAATATTTTTTTGTAATAAATATTTACAGTATTTTTAATAATTGAGATGATTATATAGAAATGATTGAATTTATTAAAAACTAGAAAAGCCAAGGGATATAACGCTACCCAGAAGTCAAAAATCAAAAGTTAAAAGTTAAAAGTAATCTCTGACTGAGTTTTTCCTAGGTCAATGCTCTGCAAACATGATCTACCAATCTCCTAATCTTTGCTTCAACTGTTATAAAAGCCAATCATAAGCAGTCAAACACTATGATTAAAGATAAAAAAAACTCCCCTGGAAATAAAGAGGAGCAAAGAAAAAATTACTGTTAACTGTCTTGAGTGGGTCTTAATTTTATTTTTTGACTGAAGAAAGTGGTTTGTAAACTCGATAGTTAATTTGAGGAAAAATATTGTCGATCGCCTCAACCTTTTCCAACCAACCAGAGTCAATCTTTCCCTGTAGAACCTCTTCATAAAGCTTATTAAAACGCCTCAAATGCGATCGCGTCCTCCGCACGGCATAAGGAACCATAGTACCCGTACTCATAATAAACGCCCAGTCAGAAGATTGAGCCAGTAGCAATTCTCGACCTGCCTGGTTTAAGGCCCTTAGTACCAGTTCATCTTGTGCTTCATATCGCGCCAATTCAACCATCCTTTCTGTGGCCTGATGCAAATGAGGATAAATCCAAGAATTAGTATGATTAAGCCAATATTCATGGAAACCTTTATATCCCCAACTAGACTGTGCAGGAAGACAAACTTGATGCTCAGGATGTTTTTGTAAATAATCTGCCAAATGAGTCATCCGATAAGTGCTTTGGTCATACCAAGTTTTGCGGAATAGGAAATCCAAAAACCAAGGCCCTTCATACCACCAGTGACCAAACAACTCAGCATCATAGGGAGAAACAATAATCGGAAGCCGCTCCATAATATGGTACAAATGCTCAACCTGCCGTTCCCGATTGAACATAAAATTACCAGCGTGTTCTGCTGCTTTTTCTCTAGACCAGTAGGGGTCGTAAAGTTCTTTATCTCCTAACCCCAAACCACGACCTGTAATTTTATGATATTTAATCCCTGTGTTCTTGCGCTGGCCATTAGGCATAATATAAGGCTTAATGTATTCATATTCTGCTTCCCAGCCTAAATCTTTATAAAACTCTCTATATTCTGGGTCTCCTGGATATCCCACTTGCGAAGACCAAACCTGTTGAGAAGATTCATGGTCTCTAGAAAAAACAGCTACTCCTGTTTCTGTAAAGATAGGGGCATAACTGCCAAATCTAGGTCTAGGTCTAGCGTAGAGTACACCATGGCTATCTGTGAGGAAGTAACGTATACCAGCATCGGCCAGTAATCGCTCTAGACCTTCATAATAGGCACATTCTGGCACCCAAATTCCTCTGGGACGACGGCCAAAGTTTTGTTCATAATGTTGACAAGCAACTTCTATTTGTGCCCAGACTGCCTCCGGGTACATTTTCATCAGTGGGAAGTAGCCGTGGGTAGCGCCACAGGTCATAATTTCTAGGTTGTTGCTATCTTGAAACTGCTTAAATGCAGTAATTAAATCACGATTGTAACGCTCCCAGAGTTCTCGAACATTGCTAAAGTGAGTGGCGTAATGTTCTGCAAGATAGCGGATATGACCATTGTGGATATTGTGGTCAATTTCCTTTTCTGCTAATTCTTCAAGTAAAGTTAAGTGGTGTTCATAGCGATCTTGTAGTAGAGGGTCTCGCAGCATGGCCACCAAAGGAGGTGTGATACTCATGGTCAATTTAAAGTCCACACCATCTCGCTTTAACCCCTCAAACATTTGGATTAGGGGGACATAGGTTTCGGTAATTGCTTCAAATAGCCACTCTTCTTCTAAAACATAATCGCTTTCTGGATGTCGTACAAAAGGGAGATGGGCGTGAAGAACAAAGGCGAGATAGCCAATAGCCATAGCATTTATAGGTAATAAAACGGTGAACTAAAGTTGAAAAAATAAAATATTTTCAGATTTTGACTACTCCCTGGGGGGATTCTAAGTTGATACTACGCAATAGGATAAATTCATGTTGCTTAGTATCTCCTTAGCTGACCAAAGAGATATTCTCTGGGGACAAGTCAAAGTGCCCCTACACAGTTGGCTGAGGTTTAAACCTAGCTTTGGTGTCTACTTTTGTGATAATATTTACAGCCTCATTAAAGTCTGCATTGAAAGAGCAATTATTACCACTTATATACAAACCATGCTTCTTGATGCAGTCGCTCATGGGGGAAACCCCCAAGACCGCGCTGCATCGCTTTATTCTTTTTCCTGAGAGTTTCTAATAACTATTAAGTAGGTATTAGATCGTCATCCAAAAACAAAGCAAGATTTGTATAACTCTTTTGTGTTTCTATAAATCTTATCCCATATTCTTTACATAATTAAGCTATTCTATCTTTGAGTCTAGCCGTAACAATTGGCATCAACTCTGAGTTATTCAAATGGCCTAATTCTATTTAATTTTTCTGACCATGACATGAAAAGGAATCATATCAAATCTGGTAATATCGGTACAATTTATACCAAATATCAAAAAGTTTGCTACATATCCATTAGAAATGGGGAGTGGGGAGATGGCAATCAAATATAGCATTACTATGCCTCTTACAGGGGAGCTACGCTATCAGAAATGCTATTAATATAGTAGGGGTTTGGTCTCCAAACCCTTACCAAGCTTGGAGTTTTTGTTAATACTGATGGTAAAATATTATTCTCCAAAGTAAGCAGATTTGATATCAACAGGACTTACGGAAAGGTACTATATGTAGAGTTAAAAAACTATAACGTTATAGTTTTTAACGCTATATATGTGGTCTCTACGCAAGTCTTAATCAAGCCTTCCTTTGGCTGCGCTGTGAGGTGTTGCTTTACAAGGGGATGAAAAAGAAAATTCCGGTTTTCAAGCCTCCCTATTGCAGGAGGTACTGTTTGGCTACCGCACAACTCCGTTTTTTATGTTCCGTAGTCAAACGCTACACGATATGAAAAGCATTTGCAAAGCATTTCTTAGAATCTCCTCTGCAAGAGGCTAACTGATAACTGAAATGACCCTTATTCTAACCAAAAATAATCGTGCTAATCTTGTTTTCTCTGGAATGATTAATATTCTTACTAACTGCAAAATCATACCGTTTCACGACAGTTAAAAATCATGCATTCATGGATAGAGTACGTAATTCCGAGGTTTCCTACGGGGCGTATAAAGTGCGGAAGTAATTCCGCAAACAGCCCCTCCAGAATGTAAGACGCACTCAAGACAGTTATGTATTAAGATTTTATAGGCTCGAAACTTTGATTAAACAGTAATTTCAGCAAATTATTTCACTTATGTAGTTACAAACTATTTGTGGCATCTTTAAAGTAAATTGGTATCACTTATAGCTGTTTTGGAGTCTTAGAAGTACAAAGTTGTAGAAATTTAGGCAACAGAAATTAGTATTAAACTATACCTCAACATCCAATTCCTGTAATTAAAACTTGGTGACTTAGAGTCTCTTCTTGACTACCTAAAAGCTATTATTTGTAAGGATATATAGTACCATCAGGTAAGATTGCACCTTTGAGTTGAGCATCAATAAAGCTGGCTTTACTAATATCAGTGTCCCGTAAGTCTGCCCCTCTTAAATCAGCATTCCAAAAAACAGCCTCTGTTAAATCAGCTCCGCGTAAATTGGCATTTTGAAGATTTGCTCCCCAAAAGTTAGCTGATTTGAGGATAGATCTCTGTAAGTTAGCTTCTTGTAAGTTGGCACTATCGAATTCTGCTCCTGTTAAATCTGTGTTAGTAAAATTGGCTTTTTCAAGATTTGTATTAGAGAAGTCAGCATTTTGTAATACTGAGCCAGTTACGTTTATTTTTTGATAATTAGAATCACTGAGATTTATATTGGAAAGGTTACAGTAAAAACATTCTTTTGAGCGTTTTAAAGTTCGTGCTTGCCACTTTGTGTATGCGACTACAGGTGTGGCAAAAGTTAGTGAAACTAATAGAGTTGTTATTAATATTTTGAGTTTCATTTTAGCCATTACAGTAGTTTTTGAGTTGATGAGGTATAACGGAGTCAGAAGTCAGAAGTTGTTTTTGCAACGAAATTATAGCAGTACGTTTTTTGATTAGGCAAATAAATTTGGCTTTAAAGGAATATAGTTATACCGTTTCACGGAAGTTAAAAGTTGGTAGAGGTGATTTCCTAGGTCATGCTCCGCAAACGCAAATCACCACTACAAAAGTCATACATTGAGATTGTATATACTAAAAACTTTCATGCTACAGTAATTCCAGCAAATTATTTCACTTATGTAATTTGAAACTATTTGTGACATCTTTAAAGTGAATTGGTATTACAATACCCTAGTAGGGTATCTAGGCTAAAATTGTGGCAAACCTAACCCCCTCTTCCCTTGCAGGGAAGGGAAGAGGAGAAAAAGATTCTCTCCTACAAGGAGAGGGGTTGAGGGAGAGGTCTATATTTTCTAAAATTTACCCATATTTTAAAGCTAGATGAGCTAGTAGGTTTAGTTTCCCTGGTCCTAGGGAATGCTTCGCAAACGGCTATCACTGATATCAAAAGCGACACCGCAAACCAACAGATACAAACTTATTTTTGGGTTTCCGACCTCAACTTAACCTACAAACTGCTCTGCTACAAAGTTGCAATTCTTAATCATAACTATTTCAGTAAACATGATATAAATAGCTGGAATTACAATTGCTGTAGGGAGGTTTGATGGAACATCCCTACAAGTGATTCTCTAATATTAGGTAATTGTCATTCAAAGAATTTTAGAACCTTGAGGGAGAAAAACGCCATAGCTTAATTGTGTCATCAAAACTGCCACTTATTAAAGTTTTGCCTTGAGGATCAAAAGTTAAATTCACCCAGGCCGAATGTCCTTTGAGAGTTCCCATTAAACCACCTGTATGAATTTGCCAGAGTTTAATTGTACCCCCAAAATCTCCACTAGCCAAGGTGTTACCATCAGGGCTAAACTCAAGAGATTGAACTTTTTCTGAATGACCTATTAAAGTACGTTGAGAACGCCTACTTATTCGTCGGCGATAAGTATTGAGATCCCAAAGTTTGATCGTATTATCCCAGCTACCACTAGCTAAAGTATTACCATCAGGGCTAATAGCGACAGACCATACAGGTCCACTATGACCCTTCAGTGTGCGTAGTAGTCTACCATAACGCCAATTCCATATTTTGACAGTACCATCATTGCTGCCACTAGCTAGGGTTTGACCATTAGGATTGAAGACAACAGACTGCACTTCATCTAAATGCCCATAAAGAGTATACAATAGTAAACCACTATTAATATCCCAAATTTTAATGGTTTTATCTTTGCTGACACTGGCGACTGTATTCCCATCAGGGCTAATAGCGACAGAAAAAACATCTTTCAGATGACCATACAAGGTATTTTTCAATCTACCAGTGTAAAGATCCCAAATTTTGATTGTACTGTCACCACTAGCACTAACTAAGGTGCGACTGTCTGGAGTAATAGCAACAGACCATATAGGTCCGTCATGTCCAGATAATGTACCTAAATTTTGCCCACTGCGCAAATGTAACAGTTGAATACTCCCATCTGTACTGCCACTGGCAACAATACGACCATCTGAGCTAGTTGCGATCGACCAAACTGGACCAGAAGTTGTCGCTAAAGTTCGCAGTGGGGAAAGTTGATCTATAATTCCTGTAGATGGTGGTAGGGGTGGGAGTGTAGTTGTGTAATTATCTTCAGGCTGAGGTAAATCTTGCTTTAACTCAGTAATATTTTCTGACGATGAAGATAATGATGGCTGAGGTTTGGGAGATGGTACGCGAGAACTAATAACTAATGATAATAGAGCGATCGCTGCCGCTCCCCAAACAGTTACACTCCACTTTGGTTTTTGCAGAATGACATCTACTGGTGTTGGTCCGTACTTGATATCTTTAATAATTTCTGCTGCAGACTGATACCGTTGACGATGGTCTCGTTGCACCATTTTATCTAATATGCGACCAAGATGACGACTAATTGGATTTTTCAAATAGTCTCGCCAAACCCACTTATCGGCTTTGATATCAAATAGTTCAAATGGTGAAACCATTGTTAATAGATGTAGACAAGTTGCACCTAAACTATATATGTCACTGTTGGGATAGATTTTCCCCCGTGTTTGTTCTGGGGCAGCATATTCAGCCGAACCATTAATACTGCCTATTGATAACAAGTCTCCATTAGCAGAAATGGTAACACCAAAATCAACTAAAACAAATTCTGGTAGACTTGTGCCTGGTTTTGTCCGACAAATGATATTTTCTGGTTTAATATCTCCGTGAATCAGGTGATGGTCGTGGATAAACTCCAACACTGGCAACAACTGATTCAATATTTGCCAAATTTTATTTTCACTAAAGACACCATCTTCTATAAGTTCTGTGGCCAAGTTCCGGCCTTCAATATATTCTTGTACTAAATAACGGTGGCCATTATGTTCTACAGATGCTAATAGCTCCGGAATTTGGGGATGTTTACCGATTTTGTCTAGCTGTACTGGGTCACAGCTAAATGTCGGGATAATTTCTTGACCCTGAAAAACTAGGTCTTTTCTGTCGTCTAGGTTGACAAACTCTTTGATAATACAAGGGGGTTTAGAAGGTTTGTCTTGGTCAATGGCTAGAAATGTACGGCTCCAGACACTTTCACCTAAAGGTTTGATGCTCTGGTAGCGTTCTTTGAGTATAGGTGGACAATTGGCATTATTCCCTATTGTCTCATTTTGGCTGACAATTTGTTTGTCACCATCTTCCGGATTTTGGTTGTGAGGATTGATGCGATGATTCATAATCAGCAATCAATTAGCATATTTTTTCTATGATAATATTTCTTAGATTTTAGCTACAAATATTATGGAATGGTTAGGGGTTGTTTGAATTTGTGATAGTAAAAAATTACAGCTAAAATTTTTGGAGGATGAATGAGTTTTGACTTTAAATTTGAGAAATTAGTAGTTTTATTGGGTTATATACATTTTTTCACTTTTAATCAGGGTTGATTATTATTCTTCACAAAAATATACATAGTATCTTTGAATATCTTCAAGTTACTCAATTGTTAAATAATTAACAATTTATCTATAGAAGTTATATAGCAATATGATTTAAGTTTTCAGATATTGGAGAGTTTTAGGGAACAGGGAATAGGAAATAGGGAAAAAGAAAAAAATGTATGTTATGAATATGATAACTGCTATATTCTATTCTTTTAAGAAACACCTTAATTCTCATATCTGATTTGTGATTGCTATATTTAGATTGTGAATCCAAATTATTATAATTAGGCAACAGGAAAAAAGCATAATAATTTTTAGTTTTTATTTATTTTAAAATTTTTGACAAATTATTTAGCATTGCTAGATTTTCCGATCTTGTGTTATGAATTAGTTCATTATCAAAAAAAATTATTAATTTTTCTTTTTTATTTGCATAGTTAATCAACTTTATTGAAAGCAAAAGTTTGTTTTTAGTCAAATTCCTCAAAAAATTAAAATACTTATATCATTTCTTGATAAGAATACCCTTAATAATTGTTGCTCGAACTTATTAAGTGGAGTTTCAACACTCAGAAATTGGGTTAAGCTCAACATACCATAAATATTTGACTCAAAAAAATAAACTAGATTTCAAGTCCAAGGCTATATCCAAACAATGATTCCAAGGGCGAGTTATTTTAAGTACAGCTCCATTAAGAAATAGTATTAGCCAAGATTATTCTTTTCAAACCTATTATAATTCGAGAGCTTTTCTGTTCCGTTACTTAACTCTAAATCACCACATCTATCTCTAGAAGTGAGTTATAGTGTTTCTCATATTTTTTAAGGTTATAGTTGTTTTTCTTTTTTTCTATTTCCATTTCTGGTATTCCCTATGTCCTAAATCCCAGAAATTTGTACTTCACTGACACTGCAAAATTGCTATTTTATTGTAAACTAGGTAAAAAATTCATAATTTTTCAATATTCCAGTTTAACTTCATAGTAACTAACAATTAATTATGCCACTAATCCGGATCAAAAAGTCTTGGGAAATTCCCGAAAGAGAAATTACTCCAGAAAAGGTTTATTTAAACCGCCGTAGGTTTATGAAAAATTTAATTGGCGCTGGTTTGAGTGCTACTGCTTTATCTACTCTGACAAGTTGTGCTGGGAACTCAAAAACATCTCTAATTTCTGAAGCGACAACTTTACCAACTATTAGCAAATTTACACCTAATTCCAATTTTGCTAAAGTTGATAGACCAATAACTGATGAAGCTTTAGCAACAAAATATAACAATTTCTATGAATTTGGCGGTGGTAAATCTATTTGGCAAAATGCTCAAGCTTTACCAACTGAAAATTGGAAAGTTGAAGTTGCAGGTTTAGTCAAAAATCCTCGTATTTATGATATAGATGAACTACAAAAAAAGTTTCCTCTAGAAGAAAGAGTATATCGGTTTCGGTGTGTTGAAGCATGGGCAATGGTGGTACCTTGGCTTGGTTTTCCCATGAAGTTATTAATGGCGGATGTGGAACCAACATCAAAAGCTAAATATGTTCGTTTTACATCTTTTTATGACCCACAAATTACTCAAGGTCCAGGTTTTTGGGGAGGTGGTTATCCTTGGCCGTATACAGAAGGTTTAAGAATAGATGAAATGGCTAATGAATTAGCTTTTTTTGCGATGGGAATGTATGGTAAATCATTGCCAAAACAAAATGGAGCGCCTTTGAGAGAGGTTATTCCTTGGAAATATGGTTTTAAGGGAGCAAAATCAATAGTAAAAATTGAATTTGTAGAAAAAAGACCTGCAACATTTTGGAATACTTTAATACCTAATGAATATGGTTTTGAAGCAAATGTTAATCCTAACGTACCCCACCCCCGATGGTCTCAAGCCACTGAGAGAGTATTAAGTGAAGGTGCTAGTTGGTCCTGGGAAAAACGCCCCACTTTACTTTACAATGGTTATGAAGAATATGTTGCTAGTCTGTATAGTTAGATAGGTTTTAGTATTCAGAATTAAGCACATAAATTCAGGAATTAGAAGAGTTTGACTAAAATTACTTCCTTGGCTGAATTTTCAATTTAATTTTACCTACCTACTTAGAGTTAGGTAAAACAAAACATAGAGAAACTCAGTTTGTAGGATATTAATGAAAAAAATCAGGTTTATCCAGTTAAATTATTAATTCTAATTCCAGAAATTGATAACTCTTGGTATACTGATTAAAAATTTGTAGTAAACTTACTAATTATTCATATGACAATGCAATTAAAAGTTCCATCTATTGCTTGTGGTGGATGTGCAGATACTATTACTAAAGCAATCAAAAATTACGAGTCTGAAGCTGATGTCCAAGTGGATGTGGAGCAAAAGATAGTTACAGTAGAAGCTAAAGCATCTGAAGAGTCCATTAAGCAAGTAATTACTGATTCTGGACATACAGTTGAATAGAAAAAATTTTTCTCTAATCTAAACAAATAACCTGGGGGACTTTACTTATATAGACTCCCAGGATATTTTATGAGATTTTCTGTAAAAGTTGACAACAGAGAATCGAAAGTAGTAGTAGCAAGCGTAATAAATGTTTGCTACACTTTCTTGAGCTGGGGAGTGGGGGAGCTTATACCATTCTCAAAAACTTTTCTACGTTAGATTGGGCAGGGGAGTCGGGGAGTCGGGGAGTCGGGGAGAAGTAAACATAAGAATAATTAATACGAAGTTGCTAATTATTAGCAAAAAGGCTTTTATAGCTGTGTTAATTACTTAATAACTGAACTGCGATATAAGTATAGCATTGCTTTTGGCAATTGGTATTACAAGGGTATGTTTTTGATAATCAGGGTGTAAGATGAGTCACACAAAGTAGACAAGGGTGAAAGTGGACAAGGAAGCAGAAAACTTGGAATATTTAAACTCATAATATCTATACTTTTTTCTCCCTTGTCTCCAAGTCCTGCAAGTCTAGTCACAACTAGAAATTCAAAAACCTACCCTTGTGAGTAGTGTGGGAGATGGTGAATATGGAGGAATTTTTCTACCTTTTTCCTCTATTCTATTTCTCAATCTCTTGACTCCTAAATTTTTACCGAAATAAGCTATAAAGTCTCTCCATTCATGGAGAAAAAGCGGTCGTTTGCGGAGCAGTCCGTTAGGATGGGATGGCGAGGTTTCCCACTCTTAACAGAGCCGCTGCGCTTTTCATGTCGGCTTTTAGCCGAAACGCCATATCCTATCGACCAAGAAAAGAAAAAAATTTCCTTGAGCAAAATCCTCTTCTTCATAAGGAGAGGTAATAATTAATAATTATTAATTATTAATGGTTTTGTTGAACCCTTTTCCAAAAACTCGTAGCTTTGCTCAGATTCCAAATGGCTTCTATAAGTCAAAATTTGAAACACAACAAATTAATATAAGGATTGCTATATTAACTCACAATATTCTGTATAAAAGTAGAAATACTTAATTTATCAATAATCGTATTCGGTAAAACATCAGAGTTGTTGTTAAATTTATTCAAAAATCGCTACAACCTAGATATAGTAATAATTATAAGTTTTTTGGAACTTTTCCCCCTGTTAGCTATTGCGTATTATTTACTAAGTATTCAACCTTCAATAAAAAAATGAGGTAAGTCTCGATGAAGATAATGGTTTATTCCCATGACGCTTATGGTTTGGGAAACCTACGCAGAATGCTAACAATTTGCCGATATTTACTAGAGGCAATTCCTCAATTATCAATATTGCTTGTATGTAGTTCGCCAGTAGTGCATAGTTTTCGGATGCCAAAAGGACTTGATTACATTAAGCTTCCGTGTATTGGTAGGAATGAGTATGGTGAACTCGGAGTTAAATATCTGGGAATAGAAACAGAAGAAACCTTTAAACTGCGTTCTGAGTTAATTAAGATAACGACAATAAATTTCAAACCAGATGTTATTTTAGTAGATAAAAAACCTTATGGATTGCAAGAAGAATTGAAAGATACCCTCAAGCAAATCAAAAATTCTGATTACTCTCCAAAGGTCGTACTATTACTCAGAGATATACTTGATACCCCTAAAAAAACAATTGCAGAATGGAAAAGCAAGGGATACTATGAAGGAATTGAACTGTTTTACGACCAAGTTTGGGTAGTAGGTATGCAGGAAGTCTTTGACATTACTAAAGAATATAAATTCCCTACTGTAATTTCAGAAAAAGTCAAACATTGCGGTTACATCCGTCGGATAGCAGAACGAAAAAATCGTTATGAAATACAACAAGAATTAAATCTTCATCCTGACGAACAATTTGTATTAGTAACTCCAGGGGGTGGTGCCGATGGTTATCATTTAATTGACAACTATATTTCAGGATTAGGTTATTTACCAAAACAACATAAAATTAGGAGTTTAATTATTTGTGGTCCTGAAATGCCACGGGAAAAGCAACAAACACTCCATCAAAAAGCAAGACAGTATTCTAATGTAAAAATTATCGAGTTTACTGATGAATTAATAAGCTATATGAACGTTGCCGATACTATTGTTTCTATGGGTGGATATAATACAGTTTGTGAAATTTTATCCTTGGAAAAAGCAGCAGTTATTGTACCTAGAACTAAGCCAGTTAAAGAACAGTTAATTCGGGCTAAATTTATGGATAAAGTAGGTTGGATTAAGGCAATTCATCCAGATTTATTAAATCCAGAAAATTTGATGGCAGAAGTTGTAGAAAAACTAAATAATACTGCCCAAAATTACACTAAATTATTTAAATTAGACTTGGATGCACTTCCACGAATTCTTGACTTGATTTACAAGTTAGTGTATGGAGAAAGATCTACTAATTATAGTTATATTACTTACAATTATCCTGATGCACAATCGTTAGTAACAGCTCAAAAATAGGTTTTATCTCGATAGTTTATCTGGGATTATATCGAATATTGCTACCCAAATAAATCACATAAAAATCAAAAATTAGAGCCATAGAGTTAATTCATCTGGTATAAAAAGCAAATAAAATACGAATAAAAGTAGTAAGTAGCCTATAGGATATTATAGTCAGGAAATGGAGAGCAACAAGAAATAATGGGGGTACGGAAATTGGAACAAATGGAAATTGTCAAAATTACTCATCCCGAAGATTTAGTACCAGAAAAATTTGCCGAACAAATTATCAATTATCTACAATATGAACCTGCTGTTAGTAAGTTCGATTTTAATGGTGTATAAAAAACAGCATTCTATCTGCAAAGCTTGTGCCAGGAAATAGAATCTGTTGTTTTAATCAGTTATCAGTTAAAAATTTTAATATTGCGTATAACATTATCTTGATATTTTTTGTTAGCTGACTCAAGATTAAAAAAAATTATTTCATTTTTCCATGTTCCTTACTTTAATCAAAAATTATGAAAAAGAAAGTCTGTTTAACTACTTTAGAATTTCCACCTGATGTTGGTGGAGTCGGTGAGTCAGTATATCGCATTGCTAGAATGTTATTAGAGTTAGATTATGATGTTCATGTTGCTGTTTTTCATGCCAATAAAAGAAAGAAAAATATCCAACGTTCTACTCGTCAAACAATTCAACAAGATGGCATTTTAGTTCATCGTTTGACAGCAGCACTTCGGACAACAGAACTGTATTCACCTAGCGTAATGATTATGGAATATCGGAGTGAAATATATTTTCAACTCAAACAGCTCCATCAACAGTTTAATTTTGATTTACTTCATTCCTTTTTTATTAAAGAAACAGGTTTTTTAACAACATTATTAGCTCTGGAAAATGACCTACCAGTAATTAATAGTATTCGTGGTAGCGACCTCCACAAACATATTTTTGCTCCCCAACAACACGCCCAGTTATCTTGGACTTTAGAAAAGGCATCTTGGCTGACTTTTGTGAGTAGAGATTTATTCAAACGCGGTAAAGTTTTGGTATCTAATATAGAGGAAAAATCTTCAGTTTTTTGGAATTCAATTCAACCAGTAGATTTTGATAATTTTGCCACTCCAGAACTGGTAAAAAATTGCCGGGGAATGATTATTGGTTCCGTAGGCAGGTTCCGGGATAAAAAAGGATTAGAATATATCCTAGATGCTTGCTCTCAACTAACTAAAGAAAATATTGAATTAACATTACTATTAGTAGGTGATTTTGTCGCGCGGGAAAAAGAATATTGGGAACAAGAACTCCAGAATAGCGGAATTGCTGACAAAATAATTGTCACAGGAATGTTAAGTCGTGCTGAGGCAATGGCATATTTACCTCACATAGATATTTTTATGATTCCTTCCCTGAATGATGGTTGCCCTAATGCAATGTTAGAAGCAATGTTAGCTAGTCGAGCTATAGTAGGATCGAATGTTGATGCCATTGGCGAAATTTTGACAGATGGTATTGATGGTTTAGTTGTTAACCCAGGTTCGAGTGAGAAGTTAGTTGTAGCTTTGCGCAAGTTAGAGCGATCGCCCCAGTTACGACAGGAATTAGGAAAAGCTGCCAGGAAAAAAGTTCTAGAACAACTTGCTCCTGCTGTGGAAAAAGAAAATTGGGCAAAAGTTTATCAACAAGTTTTGCCAAAACAAAAGTTCAAACAAGTATTTTTATAGAAAATTTGACTTTTTGAGGCTTTAAAATGGGAAAATATTGCCAGAATTATTAATTAATTACGACTTACGCACCGGAACCAGAAACGGGATTCATTGCTCTAATTATTATTATTCAAATCAGGAAATTTTGTATTATAAACCGGTTTCTGGATAAGTCATAATTATTTGGTATAAATGTTGGGTTCAGTTCCTTAATCAAACCTACGAACTCCTATTTTTGTTGATTAGTGTATCCCCATGCTAAACGTTCTTGTAGTAATCTATGAATAAATCGATAACCTCCTCCTACTCGTTGAAGTAACATTTTTTCGGTGGCATAGTTAAGGAAGCGGGCGTAATTCCAGGGAGCTTTTTTTGTGAGGGAAAAGGTGATGCGGAGGATTAAGTGTTCGGTAACAGGACTTGCAAAATGCAATAATGTTGCACATGGTAATATTATTCCTAAAAACCTTAGTATGCCATGGATTAATTCAGAACTAATTGATTTTGAAAATAGAAGCAAAATAACTGTAATAGGAAGTATCATTACTGTCAAAAATACTCCATTTAATAAAATCCGCCACGTTCCTTCATTAGGATATGTTTTATTTTTAAATTCTCCTCCTTGAAAGCTTTTAGATAAAACAATACCAATGCCTGGTATCATCGGTAGTAAAATACAAAATGGTATTGGAAGTAAAGTGAATACTAACAAAGAAAATCCAAATTTATTAGCAGGAAATAAAGACCACAATATTAGTGATACTAATATGGCAAATAACGTATACAAAAACAGAAAAATTAAGATTGTTTTTTTATCGCCAAAAAGTGGGTTTTTATAAGAGAAACAAATTAAAATATTTTCCTTAAAAGACTCTAGAAAATTTTTCCAAGAAAATTTAATAACTTCTAATTTTCTTGGATTGATACCTGATTCACTTTCATAATCATATTCACCAAATAGTCTAAAAACATAACCTAGCATATTCCCGACTATCAAACCAATTATAACAGGAATTTGCTCCGTGATTTTATTATTCTCATTAATTACGATCATTGTACTATAAAAAACTACCATAAAAACAGAAGCAGATAAACCCTGAATCCACTTAAAAGTATTTATATTTGTATAATCCACCCAACTACGCTCCAACCGCTCAATCAAAAATTCAGTCTTAGAATGCTTTTCCAACTGATACGCTAACCACCCCAACCATTCCAAAGTCTTCTCATCACTAGGCACCTTTTTCTCCCCATAAAACCGATTATCAACCCTGCGCTCCAACATCCTTACCAAATAAGCATCCAACAAATAATTCAACCGCTCATCCTCCCTCAACTCACCCCACCTCCCCAAAGAAACATCCGCCACAATAACCATACTCAAAAACAACGGCACCCTGACAAACTCCAACAACTCCCCATCACCCCTCACCGACTCCCACAACTCACACTTACTAAACCCCAACAAATAACCCTCCACCTGAGCATCACTCAAAGGCAACAAACACACCGCCCCATTCAAACATAAGCCACCCCCAAAAGACTCATACTCCTCCAACCGACTACAAACCACCAAAAACTGAGGGCGACATTCTCCCAACAAAAACTTATTGATCGCCTCCACACACAAACCCTGTCGCGACGACTCCAACTCATCCAAACCATCCAACATCGGCAACAACTGCTTACCCTCTACCAACCTCCTACCAATATCCCGACTCACCCCATACTTCCAGCGCAACTCCTCTACCAACCATTCCTCAATAGACTGCTTCTCATCCTTCCAAGAAGACAAATTGAAAAACACAGGTATCCCCAACTCCACATCCATCTCTGCACGAATAACCAACTCTTGCCCCAACTCCAACAGAGTCGTTGTTTTCCCAGAGCCAGGCGCACCCAATATCAACAACTTACCCGCAACCATCGAGTCATCAAACACATCAATAATATCCGCATCAGGAGATAATTTCAGATTCGGGCGATCGCCTATTTTCACATTCACATCCCAAATACGTTTTACCTGCTCAACTTCCATTTTTTTCGGCACATTAATTAATGCTTCCATTTGATTATGCAAAGACTGACTCAAACGTGCGACTACTTCATGTTTAACTGCCTCTAATAAATTTTTCCGGTTACGCAATTCTTGACGAGTTAATAAATAGTCAGCATCAACTATTCTACCGTCTGTTTTTCCCCGCAGTTGACTCCAAGTTGGAGGTGTAATTTTGCCATTATGAATTATCATTGGTAATTGTGTAACTCCTGGTAATTTCTGTTCAATTTCTGGGTGTAATTCCTGTAATTTTTGTCTGGCTTGCTCCATGGAAGTATAGATAGAATTGTTGTTAGTAAAAGAGGTCAGAAAATATTTGAGAAATAGAGGAGCAATTTGGTCTGGGGTAATTTCTCGCCAGATAATAATAGTCATGCCAATATCTGCCAATTGTTGAGCTAATCCTAAACCATCACAGGAATTAAAAATGGCTAATTGTAACCCTTGTTGTTTGGCAGTAATCAGAGTCTTTCTAATTTCTTGAAAATCTAAAAATTCTTGAGAATTGAGATAAATAATGCCAGTTTTTTGTTGTGTTTGACTGTGACCGGAGAAGATAATAATATCCCAAGCTTCATCCCATAGTTGTGCAAAGTCTGTGCGTTTTAGGGGTTGATTTGATTCTGGTAAAAATTTGGGCATTGCCCCTCTTCTTCTAAGTTTTTGAATCAAGTCTTTGTCTTGGGAAATATTAATGCCCGTGTTGTCTCCTAAGATTCCTAATATTCTGACTTGTCTTGGTATTTCAGAGAGAATATTTGGGGAATTTTTCCCTTCGGAGAAGCTAAGTATAGTTTCGATTATCGAATTTTCTGAAAGGTGAATTTTTCCCCAAGGCAGTTTATGTAAAATTTCTCTGGTTTGGTAATCTGATATATTTTGAGTATTGATAATGAGGAGAAATTTTTCAGAGTTTGGTAAGAGATTTTTGATAGGGGTAAACCAAGTGTTGAGTTGTTGGCAGAGTGCTTGATAATAATGGAAACATTCGGAGCTAGAAATATGAGTAATTTGGCTTTTTTTGAATCCTGCTCTGGCAGTTGGGGTGAGAGAAGTATATTGTTGTTGCCAGTTTTTGTATAGGTGAGGAATTTGGGGAGCAGGTGGTAAGGTTGTGGTAATTTTTTGGTTTTGATTGAGTTGGATAGTTATGGAATTGAAGCATTCTGAAAAGTTGCCGTCCTTGAGGTAGATTGTGATTTGGTTTTCCATTATTTTTTTGATAAATGAACTACTTTTACATTTTCATGCAATGACATTTTAAAGTCTAATATTGTCCGAAGCGAGGCGGTCATAAAAAAACTTAAATGTTGAGAAAAAAGCATTTATTTAGCCCAAGCAATCTCCTAGTCTATGGTGAGATTGCTTTGGAGGCTTAGTATTAGATAAACCCAAATAATTCCTTTCTCTACCCCCTCGCAATGACATTTTAAATTCTAATATTGTCCGAAGCGAGGCGATAATAAAAAAACTTAAATCTTGGGAAAAAAGGATTCATTTAGCCGCAGCAATCTCTTAGTCTATGGTGAGATTGCTTAGGAGGCTTAATATTAGATAAACCCAAATAATTCCTTTATCTACTCCCTTGCAATGACATTTTAAATTCTATGGTGAGATTGCTTCGAGGGGCTTAATATTAGATAAACCCAAATAATTCCTTTATCTACCCCCTCGCAATGACATTTTAATCTTTCCCTAAACTACAAAATTCTCAATTATTTCTGCATCATCTAAAATGACTTTCACAGAAAAATGTCTACCAAGAATTTCGCTAAATTCCAACTGAATTAATTGGTCAGCTGCCCTAGCTTCTACTTCCTCACTATCTGATTCCAATTCAATTTTTAACCTTAAACCAGGAGGCAAAAATTCTTGTTTGTCGATAGGATAAACTTGTACTAATACCCCCACTTCCGAATCAACTTCCGGTTGAATAGTAACAACTAAAGCTACTTTTTGCCGATTTAAAAGTAAACCAAAATCTATAACTTTTGCTCTCTTAACCGTATCAACATAACTACTTTTAGCAAAGCCTAATCTAGGAGCAAAAACTGTTTCAGGAGGCAACCAAATTTCATCAAAAATTCCAGCAAACCAATTAGCTAAATTTACCAAAGCATTCTGAGGTCAAACTGCCTGTTTATTTTTCTCCAAAAACTCAAATAAATTATCTAGAGGTTGCAAATATTCAACAGACATTTTTTCTGGTAAATTATCCTCGGTGACTGCCGGATAAAATCCCAAAATTTCCACTTTATCTAAACTTTGCTGAAATTGTACAGCCACATAACCAATAAAATTTTCCGCCACATCTGAAATAGTCGAAAATTCTGTGACTCCAGGCAAAATAGGTACACAGAATAACTGCTGATTTTCTACTATCAAATCGGTGGTATTGAACAAACCAGTCAAAAACGGATTAAAACTATATACCTTCTCTAAATTTGTCTCAAATTCTAACCACTTCAGCAAATTAGAAACAGCAGCAACTGCCAAAATATTTAAGTAAACTTGTTTGGCAATTTCTGGATGAGATTGTTGAGCAGCTAAAGACGATGCTTTTTGATGTATCCTAGCATCCAAAGATATAATAACAGGACGTAATTCTGTGTAATTGTTCATGGTAAATTTATCCTCAAAAATGTTGACCAAAAAATAATCTCTCAAGCCTCCCCTTTGAAGGGGGTTAAAACAGTAAACTTCAGTATTTTAATCTCTATGATTCAGCCAGATATACTAATAACTGAAATGACCTCTCCCCCAACCCATCTCCTACTAAGAAAGGCGAGAGTAGTTATTAATTTGTAAGTCAAATAAACTATTTAATCTTGAGAACATTTCCCCCTTTCCCTGTAAGGGAAGGGGGCTAGGGGGTTAGGTATTTCTTTTAATAGAAGTTGATTATAATAATCCAAATTATTCTCAATATCCAGAACAATTTCCCTTAACAAAGGCAAACATTTTCGTTGCCAATGAGCCTTTAGAGTTTGATAATTAATCCCCTGTTTTTTAGCAAAACCTTGCCAAGTTTTTTTCGGCTCCGCAGCAGCCAAAGTAATCCTTTTTGTACTTTTTTTAATACTTAATTCCCTCTTACTTTTAGCAATAACCCAATCTTCTTTAACAGTAATTTTTTCAGCACGATCACTCAAATAAAAATATTCCACTATCGCCTTAGCATTACAGTTAGGATAATTTTGCGGGTGACAACCACTCAACTTTCCTTCTGGATCTGACTCAATATACAACTCCAAAATTAAACCTTTATTTTGAGTCATTTGATTTTCTTCCTGTTGCAGTAAACTATCCAATGAATCAAAAATATGATTATTGAAACCATCCTCAGATAAACTTTCCAATCATTCTCCCTCATCCCTTTCTGGTTGCGCGACATTCAAACTAAGGTCTTGACGATGAGAACGATATAAGTCCAGAATGTCATACTTGAGAAACCCATTCACCCACCTAACATAATGTTCCCGCAATATCGGAGCAGAAACCCTATCAATATCGGCACTAGCAAGAAACTGCCCCAAATTTTTCCTCACATCCAATAAAGTAGTATTGAGTGCCTCCAAATAATTTGGGTGAGTATCTTGACGAATACCAGGCAACCGAGAAGTCAAAGCCAATAAACTCCCTATTGTCTGCTGAATTTTCGAGCTTTCAGTAGCAGAGTTAATTTGTTGTAACAGTTGTTTGAGTTTTTCATCCATCACTCTAGACATTAAAGGTAAAAAGCCTCTCAATAAACAGTCGAAGTCTAGTCAAAAAATTATGCAAGGCAAGTTTACGGAAAAGACATCCTTCTTTGATTAGAATTCCTGGAAATACTTTACTCAAGTAACTTTCAGTCAATATTTGTGAATAAACCTGATTTTTGCGCCAATCTTGTTATAATTATAATAGGTTTATTTACTATAACTATTGCGCAATAGTTTTGTCACCAGAAAAATCAGAGTAAGTGACTCCTATGAAAATCAAAACTACAGTAATTTGAATAAAAATCTTTTCTCAATGCTTTAGCCAACTCATCATTATTCTCTCGCAAACCTTCATAGAAAAATAACACCTCTCCATTAATACCTACAGAGCGGTTATAAGCGATCGCTTTCAACAAATAATCCACACTAATACGATAAGAGCCAACTTTGATTAAAATTCCAGGAAATACTTTGCTCAAATGACTTCCGGTAAACTGTTGCCTTACTAACTGTTGCGCAATAGTTTTGTAGCTAGAAAAATCACGACGATAAAGTTGAGGATGAATAATATCAACAATTTCTCGGTTTATCCAAGTGGGATAGTCTTGTAGATATTCATTGAAACTCCACTTATAAAAACTGGGTGCCATTGAAACCAAAATATTAGGTTTAACCAATTTTACTTCCCGGTATAAACGAGCCAAAAAATCTGTCAGAATATCCGCCCGCCATTTTAACCACTTCTGATTTTTATGGTTTTGAGGCGGATCACAAGAAAACTGTTGACGATAACGCGTTATAGTTTTCGCATCATAACCGCCTTCTGAAGGAAATGCGGGCATTCTGTCATCTCCCTGAATACCATCAATGTCATAATTTCTCACAACTTCCAAGACTAGATCGAGCAAAAAATTCTGCACTTCCTCATCCAAAGCATTCATCCACTCAAAGCCATTTTTCACCAATAAATTCCCTCTACAGTCAGTAGCTCTCCATTCCGGTTTTTTGCTCAGGAGCAACCCTCCATTTTGTTTATAAGAACTAACAAACCCATATTCAAACCAAGGAATAACTTTAATACCCACTCGCTTTGCTTCTGTGATGACTTCTGAAAGGGGATCGCGACCTTTGTATAGGGGATCTATCTCTCCACCAAAAATTTTTCCCATCAGTTGACTAGGATAAAGGGTAAATGCTTTATTCCAAACCACAGGAAATACAACATTAAACCCAGTTTCTACAAGAAAATCCATTGCTTCAGCAATTTTGTCTCTAGAATAGAGAATTTTGCTATCAACATTTGTCAGCCAGATACCGCGTAATTCCATAATTATCTAAGATTATTGATTATTTTGCTTTGAAAAACCTTTTCCGTTTGTCATACTCTGCAAACAAAGTGGATATTATTGGATCGCAAAAGCTAATTTTCTTAATAAAAATTTAATAATTCAATTTTTGCCTAGATACTTTTAATTAAAGTAACAGTCTTGAATACAAAAGTTCACAGTTAAGACCCTCTTATCTGGGTAGATTACTGATGATACAGATGCAAATTAAATGTACAATCGTATGAGACATAATCCAAAATCTGGTTCATGGTTACTTCTTAATTATTCTTAATGTAAATTTTCATCTATTCATTTTAAGGTATTCAAATAGGCAATTTAATTTCTAAGTTTCTGTAGAAATTTATACGGCCAATTGTATAGTTTAGTATCAGTAAGGAAATTTAACATGAGTGTAAACCTAGCAACTCAATTGCGTGAAGGAACCAAAAAAGCTCATACAAACGCAGAAAATGTAGGGTTTGTCAAGTGTTTTTTAAAAGGAGTTGTAGAAAAAACTTCCTACCGGACTTTAGTTAAGAATCTTTACTTTGTCTATTCCGCAATGGAAGAAGAGATGCAACGCCACCGGGAACATCCAATCGTTTCCAAAATTTACTTTCCAGAACTAAACCGCAAGCAAAGCTTAGAGCAAGACCTAAAGTTTTATTATGGTGCTGGTTGGCGCGAGCAAGTTGCTCCTTCTGCTGCAGGTGAAGCTTATGTACAGAGAATTAGGGAAATCTCTGAAAAAGAACCAGAATTGTTAGTGGCTCATTCCTATACTCGTTACTTAGGAGATTTGTCTGGTGGTCAAATTCTCAAGAAAATTGCTCAAAGAGGCATGAATTTAACTGATGGAGAAGGTACTGCTTTCTATGAATTCCCAGAAATTCCGGATGAGAAAGCATTCAAGAATAATTATCGTCAGGCGATGAATGATTTACCCGTCGATCAAGCAACAGCAGATAAGATGGTTGAAGAGGCGAACGCTGCTTTTGGCATGAACATGAAAATGTTCAATGAGTTAGAGGGTAATTTAATTAAGGCGATCGGTGTGTTACTGTTTAATACTTTGACCAGAAAGCGCAGTGCTGGTAGTACAGAGTTGGCTACTGCTGCTGAATAAATAATGCTGAGTTAATGAATATTGCTTTCTCAGGAAAGATTATAGTTTTAAATTGTCTTTGAAATCCTGGGGGTTTGATGGCTGAAGTTGCAGTCACCAAGTCTCCAGGGTTTTGCATTTGAAGAGAATGAGGAAAGATATTTCTTTTCGAGACATAATATCAAATCCATTTCTTTATAATGAAGAGGTAATTATTAATTCTTGAATATACCCAAGTCATTCCCACTAGAACAGAATGAAAGGAAGTAATCTCCTAAATCTCTGAGATTGCTTCCTTTCGTCGCAATGACGAGTGTTCAACCGGATTCTATATTACAACGTAATTGGATCTATAGCAATCAGGAATCAGATGTGACAATTTGACTGCTCTCTAAAAATCTAAAATATGGTGGTTATAATCTTCATAAGATAAAGTTTTTCCCTTCTTCTGTGTTGGCTATTGCCTGTTGCCTAAAAATGTACAATATCTCACAATTCATATCAGATTCTTATATTTGCAATTAGTAAGATAAAATTTTTCCCTTCTTCTGTGTTGGCTATTGCCTGTTGCCTAAAAATGTACAATATCT
>NZ_JBNHER010000286.1:23525-49917 GCF_050015975.1 Dapis purpurea BLCC-M126
CACAATTCATATCAGATTGCTATATGTCCAATTAGGCGGATTTGATATCATACTAAATCCGGTTTAGAAAGAAGCTTTATTATGAAAGTAAGGCAGAAAAGTTAGAGATGAATTTAAAATACATCCAATACCTCATCTCCCTAAACTTTCTCCTCTACCCCCTTTTCCCCCCTCTCCCCAAACCTCTGACACTCCCGACATTCGCGATCGTATCGTATATATAAAATGGGTTTTATATCATCTATGGTTAAATACTTACACTTTGAAGGAAAGCACACTTCAATTCCAATTTTTCTGTCATTTTAAGAAGAAAAATATAGGAACTTTTTGACGATTCAGGGTTGAGTTTGCCATAATTACCCTAGTGGTTAAACTTGTAAAGTAACAATGGAAAAAATAGATAGTTTTAATATAGTATCTAAGAAAATTCTTGTGATGGATGATGACCCAGCAATTAGAAACTTAGTTCATCGCTTTTTAAGTAAACAAAACTATCAAGTAGAGTCTGCAGAAGATGGTGCAACAGCTTTAGTTTTGTTTAAAGAATTTCAACCAGACTTAGTTGTCTTAGATCTCAATTTACCAGACACTACTGGTTTTCAGCTTTATCAGGAAATGAAAAGTTATAAAGATGTTTTTGTACTGATACTAACAAGTTCAGCTGATGAACCAACTATAGTCGAAGGTTTTGAATTAGGTGCTGACGATTATCGCACAAAACCATTTTATTTATTAGAACTTCTTGCCCGTATTAGACGAATTTTTAAGCCTCACGATCCCTTCGATAGTCCTCATCTAAGAAAATCAGATCAACTCATATTCGGGGATTTGGTAATAGATTCTACTGCTAGAAAAGTTTTATTTAAGAATAAAATTATTCCTCTAACTCATATACAATTTAATTTATTATTTTGTATGGCTAGTAAACCAGGCCATGCTTGGGAACGGTCTGTATTATACAATGAAGTCTGGAATGATGACTGGCTGGTAGACCCAAAGTGTATTGATGTACACGTTGCTCAGATTCGCAAAAAGCTGAGAGAATGTGGCTGTGATTTTGAGTATATAACAACTGTTTGGAAAGTAGGTTATAAGTTTGAAGCTCCAGTAGAAAATCATTTTCTAGAGGAGTAAGTAATTTTAATTTTGCCTGGTAATTTTTATAAAAATTTTCTCCTCTTATTGTTTTAATCATCTGGACACGGTTACTCATCGATATTTAAAATAAATGTTTATATTTGTGCATTTTT
This sequence comes from Dapis purpurea BLCC-M126, assembly GCF_050015975.1. NCBI lineage: Bacteria > Bacillati > Cyanobacteriota > Cyanophyceae > Oscillatoriales > Microcoleaceae > Dapis > Dapis purpurea. The sequence goes on from NZ_JBNHER010000286.1 coordinate 24,776, forward strand.
AACTAATAAAAAACTTGATTTTTACTAACCTGATTTAGCAATTTTTTGTTGATTAAAATGTCAATATTTTATATTAAGATAACCCCACACTAAAATATTTACGTAGGAGTATAAACCCATATTCCACACGTTAACTTCTAACATTAAAAGTAGCATTAAAATCGCTGAATTGGTAGGTAGTTATACTATATAAATACTTAATTGTTTACTCAATTATGACTATTTTCTCCTGACTCCTGTACAGGCGAATAGCCATTAACCTAAGAGTTGATTTGGCGATAATTGCTGTAGAAGTTAAACTTGTAAAGTAACAATGGAAAAAATAGATAGTTTTAATATAGTATCTAAGAAAATTCTTGTGATGGATGATGACCCAGCAATTAGAAACTTAGTTCATCGCTTTTTAAGTAAACAAAACTATCAAGTAGAGTCTGCAGAAGATGGTAAAACAGCTTTAGTTTTGTTTAAAGAATTTCAGCCAGACTTAGTTGTCTTAGATATTAATTTACCAGACACTAATAGTTTTCAGCTTTGTCAGGAAATGAAAAGATCTAATGATGTTTTTGTACTGATGCTAACCAGTTTAAGTGATAATGAATATTATCCAATCAGATATGACTTCGATGCTGACGATTATTTGACAAAACCATTTGGTTTATTAGAACTTCTTGCCCGTATTAGACGAACACCTCATCCACCACCACCAGAGCAACTCGGGGATTTAGTAATAAATTCTACTACTAGAGAAGCGAAATTTAAGAATAAAATTATTCCTCTAACTCATATACAATTTAATTTATTATTTTGTATGGCTAGTAAACCAGGCCATGCTTGGGAACGGTCTGTATTATACAATGAAGTCTGGAATGATGACTGGCTGGTAGACCCAAAGTGTATTGATGTACACGTTGCTCAGATTCGCAAAAAGCTGAGAGAATGTGGCTGTGATTTTGAGTATATAACAACTGTTTGGAAAGTAGGTTATAAGTTTGAAGCTCCAGTAGAAAATCATTTTCTAGAGGAGTAAGTAATTTTAATTTTGCCTGGTAATTTTTATAAAAATTTGCTCCTCTTATTCTTTGGATAATCTGGACAAGCTTATTCGATAAATACTTCAAAAAAATGCTGATATTGCTGTTTATATTTGTGCATTTATTAACTAATAAAAAGTTTGAATTCGACTAACTTGATTTAGCAGTTTTTTGTTGATTAAAATGGAAATATTTTATAGTAGGATAACCCCATACTAAAATCTTTGCGTAGGAGCAGCAACCCAGATTCCGCACGTCAAATTGTAACATTAAAAGTAGTATTAAAATCCACAGCTTGGCAGGTATTTATGCTATAAAATCATCTTCATTGACCAAAAAATAAGGTTTCAAGTCTCCCTATTCCAGGAGGTACTGATAAACTAATAACTGATAACTGAAATGACCACTATGATTTTCTCCTGACTCCTGTACAGGCGAATGGCCATTCACCCAAGAGTTGATTTTGCGATAATTGCCCTAGCAGTTAAACTGATAAAGTAACGATGGAAAAAATGGGATAGTTTTAATATGGTATCTATTAAGATTCTTGTGGTGGATGATGACCCAGCAATTAGAAACTTAGTTCATCGCTATTTAAGTCAACAAAACTATCAAGTAGAGTCTGTAGAAGATGGTCAAACAGCCTTAGTTTTATTTAAGGAATTTCAACCAGACTTAGTTGTGTTAGATATCAATCTACCTGACACTACAGGTTTTCAGCTTTGTCAGGAAATGCAAAATTATAATGATGTGTTTGTACTGATGCTAACCAGTTTAGGTGATGAGCCGGATATAGCCAGAGCTTTTGCCTTAGGTGCTGACGATTATCTCAAAAAACCATTTGGTTTAGTAGAACTTGGTGCCCGTATTAGAGCAATCTTAAAGCGTCAAAGACTACCTTCTCAAAAAAAATCAGAGCAACTTATATTCGGGGATTTAGTAATAAATTCTACTACTAGAGAAGCGAAATTTAAGAATAAAATTATTCCTCTAACTCATATACAATTTAATTTATTATTTTGTATGGCTAGTAAACCAGGCCATGCTTGGGAACGGTCTGTATTATACAATGAAGTCTGGAATGATGACTGGCTGGTAGACCCAAAGTGTATTGATGTACACGTTGCTCAGATTCGCAAAAAGCTGAGAGAATGTGGCTGTGATTTTGAGTATATAACAACTGTTTGGAAAGTAGGTTATAAGTTTGAAACTCCAGCAGAAAATGATTCTATAGAGGAGTAATAACGTTTCTCAAAAATTTTGCTACATCTGATTGGGTAGAGAAGTGTGGGAGGTGGGGGGAGAGATAAATGTGGGAATAATAATTACTGAATTGACTGATAATTGTCAAAAACTGACTTTGAATCTGGATAATTACTTGAGTGTTGAAGTCTTAGTGAAGTATAGCATTAATGCATAGCAATTAATATAAGTAATTTCAATTTTCCCAGGTAATTTTTATAAAAATTTGCTCCTCTTATTGTTTGAATCATGTGGACATACCTAATCGATAAATACTTCAAATAAATGTTTATATTACTGTTTATATTTGTGCATTTATTAACTAATAAAAAGCTTTAATTTGACTAACCTAATTTAGTAGTTTTTTGTTGATAAAAATGTCAATATTTTATAGTCGCATAATCCCACACCAATATTTCAGTGTGGGAGTACATCACTAATCAAAATAGGCATCTAGTGGAATTTTAAAAGGATACATGACATAAATTGAATTTTTTCTGTCATTTGTTGTTCAAAAGCACCTAATATTAGTGATTGAAACTACAGCAAAATTAAGAGCAGTAGTAAGAAATTACCAAGGAAAAATAAAGGAGTTGCAGAAGGTGATTTTTTCTGGCTTTGGCAAAGATCATTATAATCGCTATTAGGAAAAGTATCTACAATCAGAGTAATATTATCATTACCTACTACATACACAATATCTTCAGGATAAATGGTAGTTTCTTGGAGAGATTTAGCATTCCATATACTACCCCGATAGCGGATTCTACCAAGTTCATTTGGTCGGATGATTTCATCAACAACTGCTTCCTTAGACATAGCTAAAAGATATGGATTATCTGAACTAGAATTTTGTAAGACACCATTAAAAGTATTTGACATTTACAACTCCTATCCTAATATATAAGTTAATTGTGACGATTATCTGTAGAAAAAGGGTAATTAGTAATTAAGCTATAGAAACTTTAGTATTAATTTTGTTCTATATTTTAAGCTTCGGTATTCCCAGTTGTAAATCTGGAATTTTTGCTCGAAAGTAGAAACTTTTTTTCAATCAGCAGTTAAGCTCCCTTTTGTCTAAGAAAGTGAGATTTTTAATTTCCTTATTTCCCTTAAGAGCTGCTTCATATTACCAAGGTGAACCAATCATGGTAAATGCTGCCCAATAATAAGGATGAGATAAATCTCTCTTACCTCCTCTAACTAACTCTAATGGTAAAGCCAAATGTTGATTACCATTTCGGAGAATATGACGATTTTCTAAATGTACATCTCCCCTTAACATTGCTAATTGAGCGGCTCGTAACGCTTCTGCTTTAATAGGTCTTTTTGACAAATGTTGATAAAACTCAGTCATTAAAGCTAATGTGCCAGTATCACTAACGTACCAAAGACTTGCCAAAGCAGACTTTACTCCAGCTTGCACTGCCAACCCTGCAAAACCTAACTCAGCATCTTCATCTCCCACAGCAGTAGTACAAGCACTCAAGACCAACAATTCTACTTGGGGAGTATACAAACGTAACTGACGCAACTCATTTAAGCGTAGCTTAGTATCCCAAAATTGAATATAAGAATTGTCAGCACTTCCTGGATGAAATTCTCCATGAGTAGCTAAGTGAATAATTCTGAATTTTTCTTTGCTGCGTTGCTGCTTCAAATTTTCTAGAGTAAATTCTTGATTCAAAAAAGACTTACCTTGCCAAAGATCATTCACAATGGTTTGAAGTTCTATAGGTACTGCTGGTAGAGGAGTTTGATTAGCATTAGCAGGAAATTCAGATGCTCCCATTGCCAAAACTTGAGCACCATTTAATCCGACATATCTTGTATCTGTTAAAGTAAAATTAGGAATTAAGCCTAAGCTATATTTTTCTACTAGGAATTGTTGACCATCGTGTAAAGCTGCTATCGGAATAGTTCTCAACCCACTATCCATCGAAAAAATTGTCATATTTATATTATTATCCAGCAATTCTTGAGCTATTGGAGCAATCAACCATTGATATAATTTTTGAGCATTTGATAAATAATCGTGAGAATCTAATTGACGAGGGGTTCTAATTTGGTTGGTAAATTTTTTAGCAACCTGAATTACCTCCTCCCTGTTTTTCTTAATACTTTTAACAACTGGTTTGCCATTGGGCAAAAATAATTGTAGTTCTAAATAATTGGGTTGTGCAGAAACATATATAATTGCTGGTTTGATGCCTATTTTGGCAACACTACTGAGAGTATTGCGAATATTTGCTGCTGTGGCAGTTCTCTTAGAGATATTTTTTCCTAAATAACTAGCAAATTCTCTGCCTCTGGTTAGCTCTATCTGGGATACAGTATCTGTTAGGCTAATTTGATGGAAATTATTCTTGGGAGAAATTTCTGAAGCAGTAGTTGTAATATTTTCTTCTACAACTATGGTTGGAGTTAGTTTTTGGGAAGACTTACCTTGAGCAGGATTTTCTATAGCAACCGTTCGCTCGGAAACTGGTGGAGTTAGGCTAGAGCTTGTATCTTCTAAAATAATAGTTGTCTCTAGATTTTCCGAAAGAAGTTGAGAATTATTTGTTTGTTCTAATTCTACTGTGGTTTGATTTTGATTTTCTACCACTAATGGGAAAATTTGTTCTTCTGAATTTATAGATGCTTGGAGATTATCTACATTTTCTGTGACTGAGGTAGTAATTTCAGAACTGTCTAAAACTTGTGAACTTGCTTCGGGATCTTGAGATGCTATCTGTACTTCTTGGTTTGTGTTTACGGATGCTTCATTATCTTCCTCAATAGGAATTTTACTTGTTTCTACCTCTATATTATCTAATACTTCGACTAATTCTGGATTTTCCGATGCTTCATCTAATTCGGGTTGAGTAACTGTAGCAGTTTGACTTTCTTCGTTAGAATTGCTAGACTCTGTTGAATCTGGTTGGGGTTGACTTTCTTGACTTTGTGACTCGGTTTCTGTTGTAGTTTCACTAGAGTTATTATTATTTAGTTGAGAGTTTTCTACTTCTTTTAGATTAAACCTATTGGGTAGAGATCGATCAGGCGAAATAGTAAATTTGCCATCTGTAATTGCTCCTACAGAACCGTTAGTTGTCGCATCTCCTACGGTAAAAGGTGTTTTTCCTGTACTAATAGCAATATTTCCCCCTACTACTTCTCCAGCAGTAGAAATGCTAGCAATATTCTGATTTTGACTGAAAAAAGTACCTGTTATTCTGAGAGTATCGTTCGTACTAATCTCTATATTACCTCCAATATTTCCACCTTCTGCTCGTATAGAGATAACTTCAATATCATTTTCCGCACTCAATTTAACTTCCCCAGCATTTCCTAATGTAGCGCTGGAATTTATTCTACCTGTAGTCAGGCGATCGCCTGCCTCTAGATTAATATTTCCTCCTGTTGTTGTTCCTGTAGTAGTTAGTTTTCCTGTTTCTATAGCACCACTCCCAGTAACAATATCAATGTTCCCCATGCTATTTTCTGATGTATTTGCAGTCACATCTCCAATTTTGACATCTCCTTGAATGCTATTAACACTAATTTCTCCAGGTGCAGAAATATCCCCAGTAAGAATATTACGATTAGCATTTAGAGTAATTTTGGCATCATCTGTTCCGGTTATTGTACCTGTACCTGTAATTGTTTCTGCTTGGATAGTCACCGGATCGCGAAATGTCACTCCATTGTTGTTGCTGTTTTCTGGAGAATATATAGTAATAGTACCGGAATTTTCAGATTTCCCGATGGTAATAGATGCAAAACCATCTGCCAAAGTTGCTAAGTCTGATGTTGTTAGGTGAAGGGGCGAATGGCCATTCTCCCCTTCTCTATTTTCAAACCCTCCCACAGTAATATTTTGATTTTCTGATGCTGACTGTAGGGTAAGTTTTCCATTACTACTAATACTATTTTCCCCACCTAAAAGGTTAATTTCGTTTCCAGTGATAGAAATATTGCCAGTTTCTCTATTGTCACTTGATGTTGATATTTGCCGAAGGTTGAGAGTATTTTCAGATGTAATATCAATATTTCCACCACTTTGTTTACCTTCAGCATTAATATTTTCTGTATCAATATCAATAGCAGCATTTATCATAACATTCCCACCTCTACCATCTGAAGAAGTAGCGTCTATACCTACTGTTTTAATCTCAATCCTACCTGTTTGACTATTGATATTAATATTTCCACCTCTGGACTCTCCACTGGAATTAATTTCTCCTGTAATAATATCTCCATGAGCATCAATATTTATATCTCCTCCATTACCTTCTACTGTTATATTTTGATTGGCAGTAGATAAGTTATTAGTCATAACAAAACCTTGGCTACTGCTCAGATTTAGTTCTCCTCCTTTTGTATTAATACTACCCGTATTAATTGTTGTTCCAGAAATACTAATTGCTGCCCCTTGAGTATTAATAGTATTTTGTGAATCTATCGTAAATGAACCTAAATTATTTTGGTCACTATCTGCTATAAATGAGATTTCACCTCTTGTATTGGCAAAGTTTAATTCAGCTTCAGATAAATTGTTGATAGTTATATTATCTGATGCTTCAATCCTAATATTTGTATCTGATATAGTTTCTATTGATGATTTGGTAATTTGAGATTCTGTTGCCGTTTCTCCAATTAAAGGATCTTCTTCTATCAATGATTCAGGAATTTCAGATTCTGTTGCCGTTTCTCCAGTTGAAGGATCTTCTTCTATTGAAGATTCAGGAATTTCAGATTCTGTTGTCGTTTCTCCAGATAAAGAATTATCTGCGATATCAATATTACCATCTACAATATTAATATTTTCAGCCTTCAAGGATAAATTCCCTAAAGTATCTGGAGAACCTAAATTAATAGTACCATCAAAAATCAAAGATCCTTGGCTAGAAACTTCTACTCTATTTTCAGTAGATTTTTGTTCTCCTGAAACAGACTCTTCCCCGACATGACTAAGAGCTTCTATTTTACCAAAAAATCTAGTTTCTTCTACACTTGAAATAACTACATTACCTCCCTTACCTAGAAAAGATGTAGCAGATATTTGTGTTTTTTCATCGACATAAGTACGAGTAGCATTAGGAACAGTTGCTAAACCTGGAAAATCTCCACCAATTCTAATATTTCCACTTCCATGAATACCAGAAGCATTCAGTTTTGCATCAAATAATCCTACTTTTTCTCCCAAAATATTGATTCTACTTTTGTTTAAAAAATCTGAATTTTCTGCCGAAGAAATATCCAGGGAACCAGAGACAATAGTTGTACCTGAATCTGTAGGGATTATCAGATTTGAGCCTGTCAAAACTACTTGATTATCATCATTAACCATCACTCCAGTAGCTACTTCCATAGCCTCACTATTACCAGTTAACATTTCAGGTATAGATAAAGCATTTAAAGTTGGTAATTCTTCTGTAGAATTTGTGCTTAAACTTTCTCCATCTTCAGTTTTTATTTCTAAACTTAACAAACGCCCTTCTTGACTAATACGAACTATATTTTCTCCTGGAACTGTAGAGATTGTAATTTCACCACCAGGTGCAGATATTTTACCTGTATTAATAATTGTGCCACCCAATAAAGTTATACTTTCTCCTGCTTCAACCGTTAATTCACCTTCATTTATTATTGCTCCAGAATTAGTAATGGGGAAGGAAAAAGCACTGGGACTTCCTGTTAAAATATCGTAGTTATTTTCACCTCTAGAATTAAACCAACCATTATCAAAACCAATACTTGAACCAGTAGTTACGACAAAAGACGCAGGTATATCTAATCTAGCATTTTTACCCACAAAAATACCAGCGGGATTCATAATAAATAAGTTAGAATTTCCCCCTGTCACCTGAATTAAACCATTAATTACTGAAGCATCTCCACCCGTAACACGAGTTAGAATATTTTTTATATTGGGGTTAGATATAAAGTTAACAATTTGGTTTTCTCCCAGATTAAATCTACTGAAACTATGGAAAAGATTTGCATTATCTTCTGATCGCTTTCCACCTTTAATATCGAAGCGGGTTTGAGAAGAATTGTTTGATGGTTTTACCGGAGTTACTACTGTATTAGTTGAGTTTGGTTCGGGAGCTATTGGTTGAGTCGATGGTTGGGCTAATGCGGTTTGAGCGGAAAATATTGGCCATGGAATTATTCCGACCCTACCATTATTTTTGCTGTTGTTGAATGGAAAGAGTGTAGCAATGTCCAATACCCAAAGTCCAGTTAAGGGGACGGATATAAGAATCTGGTAAATTTTATAGATGGGTACATCGTTCATTAGTTTGTGATATTTTTTTTCTGATGGGCATCATAAAACCATTTTTTAGTCAAAAATAATTTTTTTTAATCATCTCAGAAGTAATTTATTATGAGATTACTATGGTTTCATTCCTACTCTAATCCATAATATTCAGAACTCTCCTGTATAGTGACGCAAGTAAGAAATAATATCCTAACTAAGTTTGAAGATTTATCAATGTCTGCCCCCTATTTGGGTAATGCTATAACCATAGAATCAATGGTTTGAAAAAGGAAATAGAGTAGGACTTTCCACTGAGTAGATAAATAAAGCTAGACTCCCGATAGTTATAGGGGTTTTCAGGTGAGTGAACCAAATGCTAAAAACACCATTCTTCTAGGGAGGTTTCATAAAACGTCCCTACTAGACTGACACAGAATAGGGAATCTGCATTAGGGCTGGATTTATCATGGAATTTTGATGTATTAATTTGAACACTGAATCCGTCCCTACTATTGCAAAATTTTAGGTGTGTCAGTCCACTATTATTTATCTAACTAACTTTTGACTTTTAAATTTTAACTTTTGACCTGAAAATTATGCGTCTAATTGGCTTAACTGGCGGTATTAGCACCGGAAAAACTACAGTCTCTAATTATTTGAGTAAAAACTACCAGTTTCCAATTTGGGATGCAGATATTTATGCGCGGGAAGCTGTACAACCTGGTTCATCAATTTTAGAAGGTATAGTAGAACACTATGGTCAAAATATTGTCTTACCTAATGGTAACCTAGATAGGGGAAAATTAGGAGACATTGTTTTTAACGATCAAAACGAGTTACATTGGTTAGAGCAACAGATTCATCCTTATGTTCGCGATCGCTTTCAACAGAATATTCAGCATTTTCTCGTAAAAAATAGTCAATCTGAGCAGAAAAATTCTATAGAAGTAACATCTCATCAAACTACTTCTCAAGATCCGACAGCAGTATTAGTAATACCATTGTTGTTTGAAGCTAAGATGACTGACTTAGTAACAGAAATTTGGGTTATATGGGCTACACCCCAAAAACAAATAGAGAGATTAATGAAACGAGACAGCTTGAGTCAAAAACAAGCTTACACTCGAATTAATAATCAGATGTCCCTGGAAGAAAAATGTCAAAAGGCGGATATAGTTGTGGATAACTCCTCTACTCTAGAAATCTTGTTGAAACAAGTGGACTCAGCAATCGCTTACCGGCAAAATAATTCAGTTTTTGGCTGAAAAAAGCACTTAAAGTCATAGAAAAGCTATCACCCCTTTTATCCTGAAGACACTACATAAGGTGTGTATAAATAGTAGAAACTCCTTGTATGGACAATGGAAAAATCCCATGAGTCTCTACCTATCTATTGATATTTCCATCATAATCTCTATGATGGTCTCTCGCAAGTTCTGCAGCTTCCAATTAAATAATTCAACCTCAAATATCCAAAATTTTTTAACTCAAGTTAGGATATTTTTTAATGAACGAGGTAGTGGACGAGATGAAGTGTAGTTTAGTAACTCAAAATTCATAACTATAAAGTCAAGTCAAAATTTAATTCCAGGTACTCCCCCGAATCAAGTTGATTTAACTATCAATTAGATTGCTAGAGGATCTGGAATTAATTTTTTTGAGAGTAAGGAAGAAGGAAGAAGTAAGAAGGAAGAAGGAAGAAATATTTCGGATGATTAGTTATCAAAAAGTTTTTGTTTGTAGTTGTGCGTAGAAAATTATCCCACCAATTACCGAATAATTAAGGTTTAAAGCCTCTCACTCGCCGTGGAGAAACAAGCGGTCGTTTGCGAAGCAGTCCGTTAGGATGGGATGGCGAGGTCTCCCGCTCTTGCAGAGCCGCTAACGCTAACGCCATATCCAATCGACCAAGAGAGAAAAAATTTTCCTTTTATTCAATCCAATCCGTTTTAGGGAGAGGTGATTATCAATTATCAATTATTGAACAATGCCTATTTTTTGCTATTCCCTAGAGGAAAAAAAGGTAGTGTTAGACATAAACTTATAATCCTCTGAAGAACTCACTCGCCAAGTTTCATCACCTAGCACTTCCAAAACTTGATGATGATATTGTAACAAAGTTGGTCGGTGTCCTACACTAATATAAGTGGTTGATAAACTTTGCAAATGTTGGTAAAGACTTTGTTCATTTTGCACATCTAAGGCACTCGTTGCCTCATCTAAAATTGCATAACGGGGTTGAGTTAGCAATAGACGAGCAAAAGCTACGCGCTGTTGTTCTCCCATTGACAAAACACTATCCCAATCTTCAGTAGTATCTAAACCACCGAATCTTTCAGCTAAGTCTGGTAAATTAACTTCTTCTAGCACTCGGTAAATTTCTGCATCAGAAATATTTAAGTCAGTGCGTGGATATAAGAGTTGATCTCGCAAAGAACCTAAAATCAGATAAGGACGTTGTGGTAAAAAAAGAATCTCTTCTAATTTTGGTCGGTAAATTTTTCCCGTTCCAGAATTCCATAAACCAGCGATCGCTCGCAATATAGAACTTTTTCCACCACCACTCATCCCCATAATTAATAGTCCTTCTCCGGGTTGTAATTCTATAGATACATTTTTAACTAAAGTTCTTTGATAATTAGGGGTTTGCAGGGTCAGTTGCTGTAAACTTAAACGTGAGTCTTCAACTGTATCAATTGTTGTACTACTCTCTACAGACAATACTTTTGGTTCTTCTAGAACTTTGACAAAACTCTCTAAACGTTCAATTCCTGCGATAAAACTGGTAAGGAATTCAAACATCCTAACAATAATATTCAAGGATTTAAAGACCCTTCCAAAAGCTCCATTCGCTTTTTGTATTGCTCCCACTTCTAACCCTGGTTCCCCTGCCAAAATTCTCGGACCAATAACTAATGCTGGTAACATCCAGGTAATATAACCATATACGTTTTGAAAAATATCTAAGTTTCTCTCCCAAGTAATTACTTTATTATAAATACTTAAAACCGGAGCAAATATCTGCTTAATATAGGTAAATTCTCTATTACCTCCATTATAAAAAGCAATTGATTCAGCATTCTCTCGAATTCTCACTAAACCAAATCGAAAATTTGCCTCTCGTTTCAGTTGTTCTTTTTTAATTGGAATCAAAATTTTACCAAAACCTATAGTTGTAATCAGCATACCTCCGAGAGAATATATGACTAAAATTAGAACCAAGAAATTTGATTGTTCCCAAAGTAAAATTCCAAATTGAACCAGGTTAATAATTGCCAAGGTAAACTGCCTAAATAGAGTTATAGAACGATGACAAAATGAGGCAATATCTTCTGTAATTCGCTGGTCTGGATTATCAATTTCTCGATAAAAAGTATTGACTCTATAAAAACAATTATTTTGAAAATATTTATCTAAATAAAATTTAGTCAACCACTGTCTAGAATACAGACGAATTTTATCTTCTATATACTGCCAAGTAGCAACAGTCACAGCTAAAACAATCGAAGCACCAATATAGAAAAATGCAGATTGCCAGAATCTCTCAGAGTCCCTATCAACTAAAGCAGAAATTAATTCTCCTTGTTGTTTTAGTTGATTAACTCCTATAGTTGAATCTAAACTGAGAAAACAAAGCAGCAATATAAGTAAACCAATTGCTCGCCATTTCTCTGGAGAATCCCACCAATATAGTTTACCAATTGCCCAAAAACTCTGGAAAGCATGGAAAAAAAGTTTTATATTTTTCATTTTCTATAACTTAACATAAATAAAGCTAATCTGCATACTATATCAAATAAGCTCCGGGGGTAGTGATATAATTTCTGAATGTATATAATCAGTTTTGAAGATATAGCTCATGTTATAATATCTAGAACAAAACTTTTTTATTAAGGTTTATAGTTGTCGCCAAAAAAAATCTATAGTTAGATTTTTGGAAAAATTTTATTTACATAATATATAATTATTTATATACAGTTTAATCTTATTTTGGCGTAAAAAAAAATTAAAATTATGACTGAATTTAGTGACTTAAAATCTTTTGTCGATTCCTGGGAAGATAGATTTGTTGAAGTAACAGAATTTGACATATTTAAACATAGTGCTAACGGTAATATTAATACTGACGGTACTGCTGCTTGTTGTGATTCACCAATTTTTACTAAATATCATCGTTATTTTAAGCGGTCGATTGAACCAGGAGTTAGAGATTTAATTATTGCTTTAATTCTGAAATTAAATTGTATAACTTATTCTAGTTGTCAAGGTCATTTTTCTACAAAAGATTCAGCAATGAGGCAGAGATATGTAGCAGTTATGCCCCGTAATGATGATGAATATCAGCAGTTATTTAATACTTTTAATCAAATAGCTAAATTGACAAATTATCAATTTACTGAGAATCCGGTGAAAGTTGTAGTAGGTAATGATAATTTAGAATCAGAAGGAAAAACGACAAAATGTTTGACTTTATTCTTTGTCTCAAATAATGCTAATGAATCAGAATATTTTCGAGAAATTGAATCTGTTTATAATTATGTCATACAGCAGATTAATCAGATCAACAATTAGTCTGAAATATGTGTAATTAAAAGGCAAAATATACTGCCTTAACTGGTGGGCTTTGAATAGTACCTTGATGAAGTTGAGCGATCGCAGCTATGCAAGCAGACACTTTATCTTCCCACTAATTCCATTTGATGATCGGGATATTCAGCGGTTAATTTTTTCAAGTATTTTATTGTTAAAATAGGCATAACTATTACTTCATATATCCAGCTTTGACATAATAATAGTTATAATATTTTTTGGTTAAGATAAACCTGTTAAACTATAGTGTCTAAAATACCTATTGTTGGGTTTCCTTTGTCAACCTAACCTACTAAATTCTAGTTTTTTATTGTAAAAATTTTTATGAAAAAAGTAGCCGTATTTGGTAATGCAGGTGGTGGTAAGTCAACCCTAAGCAAGCAATTATCCGCAATAATTAATCTTCCCCTCTATGTCTTAGACAAAATCAAATATCGCTCAGGAGGTACAGAAGTTTCAGATAGCGAATATAAGCTTACTCACGACAAAATCTTAGGGAGTAATGAATGGGTGATTGACGGATTTGGTTCTATTGAAACGCTATGGCCTAGGCTAAATGAAGCTGATACCCTGATTTACATTGACCTACCTTTGCCCCTTCACTTTTGGTGGGTGACAAAACGGTTTTTAACAAGTTTTTTTGTCTCTCCCGATGGGTGGCCGGAACGTAGTCCACTATTAAAGAGTTCTATGAATAGCTACCGTAATCTCTGGCTATGTCACAAGTATCTGACTCCAAAATATCGAGATTATATTGAACAAGCTCAAAACAGTAAGTGTGTCTATCACCTCAAATCAACTGAACAAATTGCAGAATTTTTGAAGTTAATTGAAACTGAGACAAGCTCCGAAAATACATAACATAATTAGGACTTATATTATGTGCCCCCTCCGGGGGAGCTACGAATTGCGGATAATCACTTATAATAAAGTTTTTGTTTGTAGTAGGGCTTCAGCCCGATCTACTAGTTGGGGCTGAAGCCCTACTACGAACTGTAATTATAATAACTATTTAACCGAACATAATATATTATGTTCCGATAATCAATTATAAAAAAATATTCTGGTAGGGATGTTTCATGCAACTTCCCTAAAGAGAAGGGAAAATCAGATAGTATTACTAAACGATCGCCTTTAAATAAACTCTTTAGTGATCGCCTGCTTTATTAATAACTACAAAACTTCATCAGGGTTAATACCTCTTTCCCTGGAAATTTCTGCTAGTCTATCAGCACCTTGTTTTTTGTCTGCTCATATGCTTTCATTTTAGACACCTATATCTATCATTTTTATCTTTTTTTCTCCAAGATTTCTTCCTTTTTCCTTACTTCTACTATTTAGAGTCTTTTTTTTGCTGAAAATTGACGAATAGTTGATTATTGTTATCTGCTTGAAAAGGCTCAATAACAGAAACATGATGATAGGGAATACCCAAGGAAATTCCGGCTTCATCAAGGGCTTTTTTCACTCGCCGACGAAATTCACGACCCAGTGACCAATGTTTGGCTGGTGGCGTTTTAATGAGCAAATGAATCAGAATCCCCTCATGGGATAGCTCATCAACACCTAAAACTTCTACTGGATCAAGGAAATGTTCCTTCCACTGTTCTTCACTTTGCAATTTATTTGCTACCTGAGTCATCACTTCAATGGCTCGATCAACATCTTCATTCCAAGCAATTTTGATCGTAAAATTAACCCTTGACCAGTTTTTAGTCATATTAATTACGGAGTCGATCCTACGATTAGGAATAGCAATTAATTGTCCGTCTAAATTGCGTAGGGAAGTGATAAATAAATTAATATCCTCTACAAACCCTGACATTCCACCACCAACATCAATTACATCCCCAATAGCATAGCGATCGGTTGATAGAATTAAGATTCCATTCAACAGATCTTCAAGTATACTGCGGGAAAGAAAAGCTACGGCAACAGCAAAAAAACCTGCACTAGCTAATACTGCTAGATTAACTCCTAGTAAGAAGAGACTCAAGTAGATACCAAAGAAAATTGTAAAAAAGCTAATAGCTTTTTTGAGTGTCTTAGAATAAGTATCAACTCTGAGAGTATAACGATTGGATGTCGGATACAGGAGCTGTCCTTCTTGTGCCCAACGATGGAGCAGAAAATCAATGAGAATACTTCCCAGTTTATCTATTAAGCTTAATCCTAGCCATAGAATAATTAAAATTACCATTTGGTCGAAGAGATAGAACGAAAGAAAGCGGGTTTGGCGAAAAGTAAACACAATTCCAATCAACCCCAGAGATAGTAACAAGAATTGAAAAATCAACATCAGTCTCACAAACAACTGATAGAAATTTTGTCTTTGTTTAATCAGGTTTTGACGTTGCAAAAAAAACTTTGTTGTAGAAATTGGAGTTTTAAGCGCTAGTGACTTAGTTTTCCGAGCTAAACGCCGAATCAAATTGAATAAATTTATGTGTGATGGCGGGGATGAAGATTGCTTTATGGAAGGTTGAACTGAAATATTATCTTGCCTAGTTATTTCCTTTTCTAGTTTTATTGTCTCTGAGGGTTCTTCTCTGTTACTTATATTCTCTTCTATACTGTCAGGGTTAACTTCAGGCTTAATGACACTATTAACTTCAGCTTTAGTCGCTATACTTTCGGTTAGTTGACTAAGTTGTTGTCGCAATTCTTTGTTATGTTTGATCAGGAAATTGCGAATTAAATGACTCAACCAGATAAGTGCCAATACTAGGACAATAATTACAACAGAGATTTTGGCTCGCCACCCAGGATGTTGTAAATATAATTCATGTCCCCAGAGGATATAACTGAAAGAGGTACGAATGTTGTTACGCCAAATCTCAGCTAATTCTTGAATGTTTTTTCCATTAGCTTTAGCATCTGGATCGGTGATGGTGACAATAGTTTGTGTAGTTATGCCTAATTTGGGTTGCTCTGGTAAATAAATAACAGTCTGTTGATTTTCAGTGCCCACTTCTACTTGAGGGGTCAAAGGGTGTAATATTTTTTCTGTTGTAGGCAGCCAAAATTGCCAATCTGGTCTATATGGAACTTCTGATTCTGTTTGCTGATTGATAATAAAGTTAATAATTTGTTTAAAGATTTGTACAACTAATTGCGATCGCTGTTCTAATTGTTGGATAATTTCCACATTTGAGCTATTGATGTCTTGAGGTGCAGCTAAGGTTAAATCTCCTTTTAATCCTTGCTTTAGGTCACCGTCAATGAAATTAATGTCACTACACCAAAACCTACCACAACGAACAGCTTTATGTAAGTCCCAAGGGTTAGATGTAAGTTGAGGACTTTGGTTATCACTTCCGGGCATAAACAAAGGAATTTGTCCTAAAGTTTTAGGGGACAAAGTTAAGCTTAAGGTTAAGCTGAGAATACTAATTATAAGAAATTTGATAGTTTGTTTGAAAGTTTTATTCATATTAAATCTGTGAGAAAGTATTTATAAATTGTGTTTTTTGTACGGGCAATTTATAAAATATCATGTCCGGTTGAATAATTATATGAAATACGTTAATGTTTGCTACCAAAGATTGATAGGGGGATGGGGAGATGGAGAGATTTGTATATTTGCACAATTTTTTGTATTTCATATTACAATTACGCTCGTAGTTTTGCTCTAGCCCCTGAAATCCTTATCTTAGGACTAAAGCCCAACTACAAAGTTTATATAATTAATTATCCAGATTTTATATTATTCCTACAGATAAGCTTTGTAGGTAAGTTCCGATTAAATTATTCAAGAGTGGGAGCATCTTGCTCCCGTCTGTAAGTGAGAAGCTTAAATGATCCTATTATGTCTAGTTGAATACCTGTTATTAAAAATAATTTATTGAAACTTTTACCAACAGATAATTTTAAAACTTAAAATTTAAACCAGTTGTATAATAAAAATTCCATTGAGGATTATCCTCAAAAATAGTTTCGTTTCTAAATCTTAGAAATAATCGATTAGTAAATGACCACCTTTTACTAATAGGAATAGAAAAGGTAGTATTATATGTACTAATGAAGTTTTCGCTATCCCTGAAAGACTGACCAAAGACAAATATTTGGTTAAAAGTTGCACTGCCAATTTTCACCCCTCTTCCGATAAAAGCAATACCAAGTGTGGGGTCAACTCTATTCCGCCGTTCTTCAAAGTCAATGTAATCATATTCATAACGAGGACTAAAGAAAAATTGAATGTCCCAAGACTCCTTGGCAGTTTCTCCACGCCACAGGTTGAATCCTGCTCCTACAGTGGGCGAGATAATAACTGTTAAGTCTTCATCATCATTTTTTGCAGCCAATAGTTCTTGATTAGTGTTGGCGAACAGATTGGCTGCAAAATGCCAGTCTTGATTCAAATGACGGCGATATAATACTGCAGTCAAACTGCTAGGACGATATTTCTCATCCTCAGCTCTGCTACTATCAAAAGAAACAGAAACACTGCTATCAATGAATACATCAGACCTTGGCCATTGCTTATAAAGATTAGAATTTGTGCCTATATTCCAGGTAGTATCTCGAAAAGAAGAAATAGTTGCTGCAAAACCAAGACTAAACTCCACCCGCTCTTCCTGAAAAGGATATTCAGCAACAGGTGGGGGTTCTTCTGTAATTGTTTTAGTTTCAGAAATTAGGGTTTGACTTTGGGAAATCAGGGTTTGTGATGAATCTTCTAAACCAAGACTTTGATATGTCAGGGCAATTTCCAGTAATAATTGTCCTTGTGTGAGCTTATCCTCAACAGAATTAGCAATTTCTACTGTTAGTTCTAATATTTCTTGCGCTTTGTCTAACTGCCCAATTTGTGCATATTGCTGGGCAATATTAGTTAGTAAATTGACTTGTATTGTTTGCTCTACTAAACTATTAGTAATTGCCAAAGATTTAGCTAGGATTTCTTCAGCTTTTTCAAGCTCACTTAATTCAATATATTTAAGAGCAATCTGATTAAGTAAAATTGCTTTTGCTTGGGAATCCTCCATTTGATTCACAGTTTCTAGAACTTCTAAAAGTTGAGATTTAGGGTTAGAAACTGCTAAAGATGGAGTAACTAAAGTTTCTGACAAAGCATCTCTATCAGGCAAAGGAAGAGCCAATATTTGGTTATTTGTTTTCTCACATAAAACAGTTACCAACAGGCAACAAAGCAGAAATTTTCCTATCATTTAGATTTTTATAGTCCTCACTCTTGCTCTTTCAATAATTAATTATTACCTCTCCTTAAAACGGATAGGATTGACCAAAATGATTTTTTTTCTTCTCTTGGTCGATTGGATATGGCGCACTTCGGAGCGGCTCTGTAATACCAATTCCCAAAAGTAATGCTATACTTGAGTGACACTTCAGTTATTAATTAATTAATACAATAAAAATAACTTATTCCCAAATTATAAGCCAGTTAATGTTAATTATTATTATATTTAATTCTCCCCTCACCTCCCACCCTCCCCCACCTAATCAAACATAGCAACATTTTTGATAAATGGTATAATAGCGGGAAACCTCGCCATCTCTCGACCGCTTTTTCTCTTGAAATAGAAGGCTTTAGACCTTAATTATTCGGTAACAGGATTGATGTTAATATTATTAACTCAAATATACTGTTCAATTGATTCTCTGAGCAAATATAGAGACAAGAAATCTTATTTCTTTATCTTCAATTCCGTTACAGTTTTAACCAGAGGTAATTATCCATTATCAGTTAATGAAAAGCATTATAAACTAATTTTAATCATTAAGTTGTGTAAGTCCCATTAGTTAAAAATATCCCAAATGGGTTCTATAGAAAGATTGTTTAAAATAAAAAATAACGCTGCGCCATTGGTAAAACAGAGGCAGGTTCACAAGTTAGTAGTTCACCATCTGCTCTCACTTCATAAGTTTCAGGATTCACTTCTATTTTTGGGGTAGCTTCATTGAGTTTCATATCTGCTTTGCTAATCTTTCGTGTATTACTAACAGCTACAGCAGGAGTTTTTAAACTGATTTGTTGGGGTATCCCATCATTTAATGCTTCTTGAGAGACAAAGGTTAAAGAAGTAGTGGGAATTGCGCCACCAAAGCTACCAAACATGGGACGCATATATACAGGTTGGGGTGTAGGAATACTAGCATTTGGATCGCCCATTTGTGCCCAAGCGATCGCTCCTCCTTTAATGACAATTTCTGGTTTAACCCCAAACATCGCAGGTTTCCAAAGGCAAATATCGGCTAATTTACCTGTTTCAATGGAACCAACATAATCGCTAATACCGTGCATAATTGCTGGATTGATAGTATATTTAGCAATGTAGCGTTTAGCGCGAAAATTATCCGCTACTTCCTCTGTATCGGAACCTAAAATACCTCTTTGTACTTTCATTTTGTGAGCAGTTTGCCAAGTACGAATAATTACTTCTCCTACTCTACCCATTGCTTGAGAATCAGAAGCGATCGCGCTAAATGCCCCTAGATCGTGCAAAATATCTTCCGCTGCAATAGTTTCTTTGCGTATCCTAGATTCAGCAAAGGCTACATCTTCAGGAATATTTTTATCCAGGTGGTGACAGACCATCAACATATCAAGATGTTCTTCTAAAGTATTGACAGTGAAGGGACGAGTCGGATTAGTTGAAGAAGGTAATACATTTTTGAGGGCGCAAACTTTAATAATGTCTGGTGCGTGTCCACCTCCCGCACCTTCTGTATGATAGGTATGAATTACTCGGTTTTTAAAAGCAGCGATCGTGTTTTCCACAAAACCTGCTTCATTCAGAGTATCTGTATGGATGGCTACCTGTACGTCATATTTATCGGCAACACTCAAACAAGTGTCAATGGCAGCAGGAGTTGTTCCCCAATCTTCATGGAGTTTTAAACCCATAGCTCCAGCTTTAATTTGTTCTATTAACCCTTCTGATTTCGCACTATTTCCCTTGCCCAAAAAGCCCAAATTCATTGGAAAAGCATCGGCAGCTTGCAGCATCATCCAAATGTTCCACTTACCAGGAGTACAGGTGGTAGCATTCGTACCTGTTGCGGGGCCTGTGCCACCTCCTATCATTGTGGTTATGCCAGAAGCGATCGCTATTTCTATTTGTTGAGGGCAAATAAAGTGAATGTGGCTATCTATTCCCCCTGCTGTAATAATATGTCCTTCTCCAGCGATGATTTCAGTAGATGGACCAATAATAATATCTACCCCATCTTGAATATAGGGATTACCTGCTTTGCCGATTTTATCAATCTTGCCGTCTTTGATGCCAATATCAGCTTTGACGACACCCCACCAATCTAGAATTAGGGCATTAGTAATTACTAAATCTACCGCACCAGCTTCACGAGATATGGGTGATTGTCCCATTCCATCGCGGATTACTTTGCCTCCACCAAACTTTACTTCATCACCATAAGTCGTGTAATCTCGTTCCACTTCAATAAATAATTCTGTATCTGCCAAACGCACGCGATCGCCTACTGTTGGTCCATAGGTATCAGCATAAGCGCGTCGATTCATACGATAACTCATAACTTTAATTCCTAAATAATCAAGTTTGTGTTTGTAGTAGGGCTTCATCCCTATCTATACTTCGGGCTGAAGCCCTACTACGAGCTTTAATTATACAGGACTTACGCATAACCACGATCTTTAGTAGGGGCGATTTCCTCCGGAATGCTGCGCAAACGCGAATCGCCCCTACAGATGGTGTGTGATTTGATATTTTGCGTATGTCCTCTTATAATAACTATTTAACCGAAGATAATATTAGAGCTGGGAACAGGATTTCGGGCTGAAGCCCTACTACGAGCTTTAATTAATTAGCGAACAACCTCTGAGCTAATTTGGGATGTTGCATTTGAGCGATATCAATCAAAGGAGTACAAGACCACATTTGCTCTAGATTCATTGATGCAGCAGTTGACCAAACTGCTTCAATATCTGGTACTAATTGGAGTAAAATTTGCTGTGTTTGTATATGTCCTAAAATACCCAAACGAATAGCTGCTCCCAATATATTAGTAACTAAACCATGTAAAAAAGCCAACACTGCATCTCGTTCCTTTAAACCTGCTACTGAAGTAATAACACCAAAAATAACTGGATGTAAACAGTGTATTTTCCCGCTAATAGCCTCCTGATTGAGACTTTTTAATCGTTCGTCTTGCCAAGTAGAAGTAGCTACCATTAGCAAAGCTCGTCCACTTTGACGCTGAGTTTCTCTATTTTTAGCGATCGCCGTTTGAATAAATAGTTGTTTATCAGCTTCTCTCACTGCCTCTAGATTTCCGTTTTTAATACCGCGATAACTGTGAATTAATGCTACCACATCACTAACTCCAACTTTGTTCCGTAATAATATTTGCAAGAAATACAAAATTTCTTGCTTTGACTGAATTTTTCCAGTTTGAACTAAAGTTTCTAGTCCGTGAGAAAAGGTAAAAGAACCACTTGGGAAAAAAGAATCAGATAACTGCATTAAGGCAAGTTGTTGGGGTATTTCAGTCATTAGGGATTAGACCTCTCCAAAATAGAAATTAAGGTAAAATTGTAGTGGCCAATTATATATATGCTGTCCCCAAATGAATAATGTATTAGAATATATTTATAATCATCCAAAAGAAACAAAAAGGATTATTGGTATTACAGATAAACAACTAATAAAATTAATAGAAAATGCTCAAAAAGTTGAAGAAAAAAAAAGACAGGCGAGATAGCTGGCGCTAGGCTCCGCCAACGCCAGTGAAGAAAAAAGATTAATTAAGGCAGGAGGAGGAAGAAAAAAGTCTTTAGGCAAGGCGGAAGAGATAATGTTGACATTATATTATTTGCATCATGTACCAACATTTCAACTGCTAGGAGCAATATTTGGAGTTAGTGAGTCAACAGCAAATAATATTTTTCATTATTGGATAGATATTTTGAGGGAATTATTACCATCTAGTTTACTAGAAGAATTCTCGGGAAAAGAAAACGAATATTTATGGATAAAAGAAGCTTTGAAAGAAATAGAATTGATAGTTGATAGTACAGAACAGGATATCTTCAGGCCAAAAAATGATGAAAAGCAGAAAAAATATTACTCAGGAAAGCAAAAAAGTCATACGTTGAAAAATCAAATAGTAATCACAGATAAGGGAGAAGAAATAGTTGATGTAATAGTAGGAGAAAGAGGTCCAGAGACTGATATAAATTTATTCAAAAAACAACAAAAAAAGTTTGATAAAGAACAAATATTTCAAGGAGATAAAGGTTATCAAGGTGGGGAAAGAATTGACACGCCAAAGAAAAAAAAAGAAACTATAAAATGTCATACAAAGTAAAGAAAGAGAATCAAAAAAAAGCTCAAAAAAGAATATTTGTAGAACATGTAATAAGACTGATAAAAATATTTAGAGTGGCACGAGAAAGATTCAGATTAAAAGAGAGTAATTATGAAAAAGTAATTTTAACAATATGTGGTTTAGTGAGATTAAGAATAGGAACACTAATGTTAACATAAGTCATAACTTTAGGTATAATAAAAAGCAAGAAATAATTACATAAAAATGGTAAATAATTAACAATAACTATCTGTAATACTATAAATCTCATCAAAAATGACTATCTGGAGGAGCTGGCGTTGGCGGAGCCTAGCGGCAGCTACATCGCTCTCTCAAAGATAGTTACAGTAAGTGCTTGATAATTTTTGGAGATGTCTATTAGTGAGTAGCAGACTGTTTTATCTAAAATAGTACAATAGTAGGGGCGGGTTTGTTTTTGAAATGAACGAGTTTAACCATTAGATGAAATAAACCCGCCCCCAAATCAATACGCACAGTCACTCCTCTACATTCCCATTCTCCTGTCTCCTGTTTCCTGTCTCCTGTCTCCTACCCCTACTAAAAGACTTTTTCAGCAAACCCTATTTAGATATGATGACTATGGTGAGAAAATTGTAAATGTTCTTGGGGAGAGCGTGATTCATAATCTATTTTCAAACCAGGAATTTTAAACTTAGTAATAGTAGCTTCAATTATCTCTGCATCTATTATTAATTGAATATAAATTTTATTTTTTTTAATAATTATTGGCCAGTGATGATTGCCCAAAACATGACCTAGATGAACCAATTCTATGGTGTAGTTTTCTACAGGTTCGGTAAAACTTAAGACCATCAATCTTTGCTCTTGTAGATGAATTAATAATAGCTGACCAGATTTGGTAATAAATACATCTCCTTCAGATATAGACCAATCTCTATTTTTAATAATACCTACAATTGTTCCAGAAGTTGATTTAGCTTGAATTCTGCCTTTGCCACTATCGGTTTGACTCAGATATATCTCTAAACAATTGTCTAAAGTACGGGCTGATTTTACCCTTTGTGATAGGTTTGCATCCTTTGTCAGATTACCTAGATAAGTTTCTGCTATTTCTCTAATTTGTTCGACCATTTAATTTATTTGGGAATATAGGGTAAACTGGAGCGGTTAGTTAAATGACGGACAGAATTTAAAGCATATTTAATATACTTTTTTATTTGTAGAGTTTTACTAGCTAAAACACGAATCAATAAACCTTTATTATTAGGTAATACAGAACTACCTAAGAGCAGATCGGAACAATTAGCTCCCTCAAGATTTTCGAGTTTTTGAGTAAGTACCTCAATATCGCTGTGTGGTTGGACTATGATTAAATTAGCTAGTACAGGCTTTGAAGCAAATAGATCGCTGTGCTTGAATAGATTGTGCTTTCCTTCTAAGTGAATAGTATCTCTAAAACATATTTCTTCTGCCATTGAGCTAATCTCTAACTGACTAAAATAATAGCGGAATTCGTACCACTCTTTCCTAGCTAGTCTGCCAGGAAGAATAATCTCGCTCCAAAAAAGTTCTGCGTCAGAGTGAAGTTGAATGTAAGTACTTTGCTCCAATGCCGCATCTGCAAATAAAATTAGAGGTTCTGGTACTAATTCTAATCTCGCTCCTGCTTCAACTTTAATTTTTATGTTAGTTGTTGCTTTAGTAGCTGTGATTGGCATAGCATGAACTTTAATGGCAGCTTGGTCAGTAAGATAAAGACTAGCCCCCTTTTCTAGCTGTAAAGATAAACTCAAATTATCTCCTGCCAATAAACCAGGTGATGTATTGGTAAGATACAAGTAAGCAGTACGGATATCGGCCGTATCCAGGCGAAATACACCAGATAAACGCAAAGGATGAGTTGTATACTGATGAGTTACTACAGTTTGACCAAAACTATTGCGCTCTAGTTTTATCTCCAAATTATCTCTGCCCATCACTTTTTCAAATTAGTTACTAGACATCTCTAAAAAAGGTTCTCAAATTCTGACATAAATTACGGGAAAATACTCTATACAGAGTTGAAAAACTATAACGTTATAGATATGTGTTTAGAATCTCAAAAGGTAGTCCTGCATAGTCATGGTGCAGGAAAAAGGAATAATACCAAATCCAGTTATCAAAGGCTGATTTTTCAAAATCCTCTTAATCATCTCCCCATCTCCCCATTTCCCTATCCTCCCATTTCCCCATCTGCCCAAAATAGTAATTTATAAACCAGATTTAGTATAACTGGTATGGGAGCAAGATACTCCTACTACAACTATTGCGCTCTAGTTTTATCTCTAAATTATCTGTGCCCATCACTCTTTCAAATTCAAATTAGTGACTAGAGATCTCCAAAAAAGGTTCTCAAACTCTGAGATAAATTCCAGAAAAACACTATATACAGCGTTCAAAAACTATAACGTTATAGATATGTAGTGTTTATAAGTCAAAAATGCCTAATTCCTTGCCTGGAAATTTCAATTCTCAATTCTCAATTCTCAATTCTTGAATGTTCTCAAACTCTTATACCATTTTCATAAAATATTGCTACAGTGACAGAACAGGTAAAAAGAGATAGAGAACGCTGGAACTAGGAAAGATAAATAGATAAAAAATGGAGGAAAAAAATTTAATTTTGACAACTAATCTAAGTCATAAAGTCAGGACTTACGCAAAGACACTATATATAGCGTATACTAAATAGAGCGATGTAG
>NZ_JBNHER010000287.1:0-40005 GCF_050015975.1 Dapis purpurea BLCC-M126
CAGCATTAGCCAGTGTGTGGTATGTGAGTGATGAAGGTACATTGGGGTTAATGACTGAGTTTTATACTCATTTGAATAATGCTAAGATTAAGGCAGAGGCGCTGAGACAGGCGCAGTTAGCAATGTTGCGAGGAGAGGTAGTTATTGCAGATGGGGAGTTAAGGGGAAGTGCAGCCCGTGGTGCAGTAGTGTTACCGTCGGCGTTAGGCAAGTTTGGCACTCAAGATTTCTCTCATCCTTATTATTGGGCAGGGTTTACTATGATTGGTAGTCCTTGGTAATTAAATTTTGTCAATTTTCTATACCTGGCGAAGAGCATGGACTGATTTTATGCAATTGTCTTCAAGTTATTTGAGACAATAATAGAATAGCATAATACAAATTTGCAAAAAAATGTTACAACTGGAGTTTAGACAAGGGCAAACGCATCTAATTTGTAAGGATTCAGGTGAGAGCGATATAGCTGCCCCTAGGCTCCGCCAACGCTCAAGAATGATTCAGGTATCAGATGTAGGAACCAGAGAAAGAGACGAGTTAAAGTTGGTTCTAACTCATCAATCTGTTTAGAAAGAATTGATTCAACCACCGCTACAGTTACAGGTTATTATATCTTGCCTTAGATAACTTGACTGAGTTTTTTTACTTTTCTAAAGTCCTATTTTCATTTCTGTCATTGCTGAGAGAAAAGAGTAAAAAAAACGTTCGTTTTCTTTACACCTCTAGTTGCAGTTAATTCTGGCTGAAAAAAATTATTGCTGTCTGGTTGCATTTAATTCACAGCGAGGTTGCAGTTAATTCACAGCGAGAAAGCAAATCTAGTTGCAATTAATCCTGGCCGAAAAAGTTCGTTATTGCTGGTCCGGGGGCTTCTTATTGCTGGCCACAACACCTTATGTGTCGGGACGAACTGCGATGGTGGAACCAATACCTTACGTCGGCGTTGGTAGGCAATGGCAATGGGATGTTTAGTTGAAAGTTTGATTGAAGAATAATTTAGTCCGAATGTTATAGCATTCGGACTAAATCACTGCTTTAGCTAAAAAATACTGATACGAAGCAACAATTCCAGTACAGTTTCTTGTTTAGAAATAATATCTGCTCTACCCTCCATACCAGGGAGTATGCGACATTGGCTTTCGTTTTGTGGAAAAAAACTCCTAGAAACCCTAAGAGCGTAACTCTCTGGCTCAATAGTCACTTCGTAAAAAGAATCAACACCACCACTGCCTGAGACAATCACATCTGGTGAAACTCCCACTACTTTACCTCTGAGGATGCCGTAATCTGTATAAGCACAAGCTGTTATTCGCATATCCACGTTTTGACCAACTTCTACCAGACTAATATCCCCCGGTTTCACCCTAGCTTTCACAACCACAGCAGTATCAGAAGGAGCGATTTCAGCAATAGATTCTCCTGTAGCCACAACCTGACCAATATTCCGTAAACCTAACTGGAGAATGACACCAGACTCAGGTGCTGAAATCACTAAATCCTCCTGTTTTCTCTCAACTTCTTCAACCTCTTTTTGGTTGTACTTGATTTGATTCTGTATTTCTACTTGCTGCTGCATCAAAGCTTCTTGCTCCCTATTTAATCTGGCTAACCTAGCTTTACTGGTAGCGCTTTCTTGGGTAACTCTCTCCCTCGCAACTGCTACTTCAGCATCACTAGGATTAAGGGATGTTTGAGCTAGTTGCACTCCAGCACCGGCAACTTCTACTGCCCGTTGCTGCCTTTCTATTGTTTCTGCTTGCGCTTCTAGTAGGGATGTTTGGGAGTTGAGAGCTTGTTGTTCTTGCTCTACTTCTAATTGAGCTTGATTTAATGCTTGTTGCAATTGAGCGCGAGCAACTTCGACTGCCCTTTCTTGTCGGTTGATTGTTTTTGTCTGTGCCAAAATCGCTCCTTTTTGAGCTTCGATCGCTTGTTGTTCCTGCTCCACTGTTAATTTTACTTCATCTAATCTATCTTGAGAAATTGCTCCAGATGCGATTAAGGGCTGATAGCGATTCAATTTGTTAACTGCCAGATTAAAAGCAGCTTCAATAGATTTTAAGGTGGCTGTAGCTGATGTTAAGTCTGCCTTTGCTTTTTGTAATTCTTCCTGGGCTAATTTTAAGTTTGCTGTTTCTTCGACGGTGGTAGAAATATTACATATTGCCTGTTGACTACATGATGCTAAATCTTTTTTATAAGCATCTCTATTAAACTTGGCTGCCTTTAAAGAAGCTTGGATAGATTTTAACTCTGACTCTATTGAATTATACTCGGCACGCGCTTTTTCTAAATCTTCCTCGGCTAATCTCAGATTTGCTTGGGCAACTTCAACTTCTGCTACACTGTTTAATTGCTGGTCTTGATAGTCTCGTTTGGCTTGTCTGAGTTCCGCTTCTGTTAAAGCAAGAGTTCCTTTAGAACGATCGCCTTCTGCTAATATTTCGTTATCTAAACTTCTAATCTGGGCTTTTAGTTGTACGAGTTGCAACTGTAGTTGTTGAATTTTTCCTTGCAACTGCAGTTTTTCGGTCTCAAGACCATTATCGCTGAGGGTAGCGATCGCTTCTCCTTTTGTAACAGTTTTATTTTCACTTACTGCTATATCAGCTACTGTTCCCTCCGTAGGAGCTTGAACTATGCGTAATTCCCCTGTAGGCCGAACTATTGCGGGAGCTTTCACCGTAACGTTGTATTTGGTGAGTGTTGCTATTATCAAGGCAGCAGTACATCCACCCACAAGAAATAGTCCACCACAAGTTGTCCAAATATTGAGATCGGGTAGAAATTCCTGACTGCTGACAGTTGGCAAAGTCGCTTTTCTGGTGTCGTTAAACATAATTTAGTCCTTTATTTCAAGTTGTTCATTTATAGTGGCCTACTTACCCAAAAACCTCTTAAAAAAAACTTTATAGAAATTTTATAAGAATGATAATCATTCTCAAATTTTTATGATACTATTCTTACGGGCTTATTTAATAAAGGAGTAAATTAATGTCCAAAATTGATATCATTCGGGCTTGGAAAGATGAAGAGTATCGCAATAGCCTGAGCGAGGCTGAAAAAGCACAACTACCGGAAAACCCCGCAGGGGTGATCGAATTCGATGATGACGATATGTCATCAATGGCCGGAGGAATGGCTGCCGCACATCCTCACACCAAAACTTGTGAACATTGCTGTCCACCTAAGGATGCATTGAGTGTAGAGATGATGCCGGGTAGCTAGGGTAGGTTTTCTAATTTTACGTTAATATTAGGTTTTCTAATTTTACGTTAATATCAAGTAACATTAATTAACGGCAATCTAGGGACGTTCCATTGAACGTCCCTACCAGGTTGGGTAAAGATTGTTTATTACATGATATAACTCCCTCTACTATCAACTTTGTTTGTAGTAGGGGGTATAATTGAGGTGTCAAAAAAAACTCAACACGATTTAGCTGCACCAAAGAAGGTGTCTACTTATATATTTGCCCAAAGCTATTAGTCAATAAATATCATTATAGTAGCGTCTCTAGGTTAAAAATGTGGGTAAGGAGCGAGCAACCCGGAAGACCTCTCCCCCGACCCCTATCCTGCAAGGAGAAGGGGGAAGTCTTCTCCCCCTTCCCTTGCAGGGAAGGGGGTTGGGGGGTTAGGTTTTACCCGCAATTTTAGTCTAGAAGTCCTAATAGTGGGAGTACATCGGGTAAAAAGCTAGCTGGTTTTCACCTACTTTTCACCGCTTCAATTTCTTCCTTCTTCAAGCCCTAATAAAGAAATTCTCCCCACTCAGTTCAGGCTGGTTTTCGAGAATCGCAAATTGAGCACCGCTGCCAAAACCAGAATCACTACCATTGGCGTTATAAAACAAATTACCGTTATTCGAGTTATAGACGATCGCTGCCTCAGAACTTTCCGCAGCAGCATCGGTTGTCACGGTATCAAATACATCATCAATGCTGGCCTCACTCTCAATAGCAGTAAAAGTACCCCTGTCAAGAAGAATCAAATCTCGCTCTATATTTAAATCAGTGATGGTATCCACACCAATATCCTCTGTGGCAAATTCCTGATTTGTATTAAATATGAAACGGTCTATGCTTGCTCCACCTGTGAGAGTGTCGTCTCCCTCGCCACCATTTAACCGATCGCGACCGATACCACCAAGTAGGATGTCGTCCCCACTTCCACCAAATAAATGGTCATTCCCAGGACGGCCTTGAAGATTATCGTCTCCTCTCTTACCAAAAATTCTGTCATTGCCACCACCTCCGACTAGAGTATCTGCAACTGCACTACCCACCAGCCTGTCATCTTGCCCACTGCCATTAACTGCTCCATAAATAGTGGATGTAAAGCCAAACAGGTTTTCTTCACTGTCAGAAGCAATCAATTCTAAAGTGCCATTGAAACCACCACCTGTTTCTGCATCTAGTTGCACTGCTAATTCCAGCGTGTTTTCTGGTGCGAGATTGAAGTTATTTGGCAGTGGCTCAACTGGGCTAAAACCATCGGGCAAATTTAAGTCCGTCAGAATCAGAGGGCGATCGCCAGTATTAGCTATAGTCAAAGTCTTGCTTGTGGGAGTCCCCACTCTCGTACTGTCAAAATCTAATCTGACAGTGACATCAATAATATTTGTATCCCCATCTAAAATTTCAATTTCGGCTCCAGTTTCTACCGCACGGAACCCCAGAGTATTACCTTCTTGGTCGCTGTAATCACCAATAATCACCCCCTCATCATTCATATCCGTCGAGAAGGTACTCGTCGCTCCAGGAAAATTAATCCCTTCAAATTCGCCATTTTCCCAGATGAAGCCATTAACAAATTCTTCGGTTTCGTCGGAAATTAACCAACCAATAATACTATCATTATTATTGATACTGCGGGGGCTAGTAAACCTGGCTCCGGGAAAGTCTAGTTCTTCGATAATATTGCCATTTTCCCAAATAAATCCAGAGTTTGTAACATCGGGAATCCGAAATTGTCCAACTACTTTTCCTGCATCATTAATATCCCAAGCAATAGTTCGGTCTGAAGCTTCAATGTCTAAGTTTGTGACATTCAAATCCTCTCCCTCTAGTAAAAAGGAAGTTCCCCCAGCAAAGTCGGGAAGTAAGTAAAATCCTGAAATTTGCCCGTTACTATTGATTCCGGTAAGTTCGACGCTGCGTTCAGGAAATTGGGGAAAAGGATTGACGATCGTAAAATCAGTGCCATTGTAAATATAGCCTTGGGCTACCCCGTCTGGCTCAAAGTCTGGAGTTGTAAAAAACGAGCCTACTACCTGACCGTTATCATCCAAACCCCACACTAAGGTAGAGCCAGCATTAGGAGGAGCAAAAAATTCTACCTCCCCGTCTGGCTCTAACAAAAAGCCGAGGTCATCAAAGTGTCCTGCGATTTGCCCTGCATTGTTAATCGCAGTTACACTTGGGATAGAGGCATTTGGCACTTCAAAACTTTGATAGGCAAGGGCCATTAAAATTCACTCCTTTAGTTGTGTTTTTTCACTTTTGCTACATAGCACAGCCACATATGAGAATGTCAGCTAAAAGTTTTTCTGGAACTTAGTTTCGTGACTTTCTCAGTAGCGGATATTTGCCATATTTTTGAGAATGGTTATCATTCTATATTAAGATTGAAAAAATTAACACTACCTCAGAAAAATTTTATTATTGGTGGCTATGAATCAAAAATGCTTGAGTGAAACTGCTTGGTATCAAGCTCTCACCTTGACCGAACGAATTGGCCTTATGGAAGGCCAAAACTTGAATCCAGAAAATTTTGATGCAGAACTAGCAGAGCGTAGAATTAAAAAATGGCGTTCCCAGACCCCTTTTATTTCCGACAGCTATTACCAACAACGACTGGCAACAGATGGCATTACTTCCCAGGAGTTTCGCTACCTATTGGGGGAAGGAAAGGAGGTAATAAAGGAACGTTTTATGTTTCTTAGGGAATCAGCTACTTATGCCAACTGGTGGAGGAAACTGGAGAAAGGTTTTTCTCGGAGTCAACCGCCTAAAATCAAAGTCATTCCTCCTAGTGAGTTACCATCTGGTCAAGAGTCGAATGGTTTTTTGTATGCAATCGAACCATTGGTTAGTCAAGGAATTTCCAGTCTAGAAGCAGGTATCGAAACCTTAGTCAACAAATACCAGGAAAATAAGCCACTCCCTTTTGACTCCAATACAGCTAAAGCCATCCTATTTAAGCATCTCCCAGAAAAATTACTCCAGATTTTGAGCCAGACAATGGTGCTAGAATTGAATGTAGCCCGTCTCCAAGAGCTGCTATCGGGAGATACCCCCAGAGAAAGATTCTTGAGCTTTTTAGACAGGATTTACCAAAAAGATGTTATGGTAGCTATCTTAGTAGAGTATCCTGTTTTAGCCAGACAATTAATTGTTACTATCGATCGCTGGGTATGCTTTAGCCTAGAATTTCTCGGACATCTGTGTGCTGACTGGGAAGCAATTTGTAGCGAATTTAGCAGCGAAAAGTCTCCAGGCGTGCTAAAGGATGTAAAAGTCAATGCTGGAGACACCCATCGGGGCGGTTGTTCGGTAATTATAGTCAAATTTAGCTCTGGGTTTCAGATAGTTTATAAACCTAAATCCCTAGCAGTAGACGTGCATTTTCAACAACTGCTACTCTGGCTGAACGAAAGGGGAGACCATCCTCCATTTCAGACCCTAAAAATTATCGATCGCGGAACTTATGGATGGGTAGAATTTGTGAATTTTCAGAGCTGTCACTCCCAACAAGAAGTGTGGCGTTTTTATCAAAGAATAGGGGGATATTTGGCTTTGCTCTACGCTCTGGAAGCGACAGATTTTCACTCGGAGAATATTATCGCTGCCGGAGAACAACCCATTCCCATCGACCTCGAATCCCTTTTTCATCCCCGTTATAAAGTGACAAATGCAGAACCCTCAGTCATTCTCGCCAGAGAAGAGATGACTTACTCGGTGTTGCGAGCGGGATTATTACCTGAACGTCTTTGGGCAAATTCTGATTCTGTAGGAGTAGACATGAGTGGTATCGGTGCGACTCCAGGTCAGATGACGCCAAGGCCAGTCAGGTCTTGGGGGGGAGTGGCAACAGATGAGATGCGAGTAGTCCGGGAGCAAAAGGCTCTGGAAAATTCTCAGAATAGACCGTACTTAAATGATTCTGAGGTAAATGTTTTAGACTATTCAGAAGCAATAATTGCTGGATTTACTTCTGTTTATGAATGTTTAGTAAAATATAGAGATGAATTGCTATCAGATGCAGGATTTTTAACCCGTTTCGTCGAAGATGAAGTGCGGGCAGTTTTGCGTCCGACTCAGATTTATGCTTTATTACTAGGAGAGAGTTTCCATCCCGATGTGTTGCGTAATGCTCTAGAACGCGATCGCTTATTTGATCGCCTGTGGATCGACGTTCAGTATCGCCCAGAGCTGGCTAAAGTCATTGCTGCCGAACAGAGAGATTTGTGGCAGGGCGACATCCCCATGTTTACTACTCGTGCTAACTCTAGAGATTTAGTTGGTAGCGATAAACATTTGTACCAAGATTTTTTTGAGGAATCTGGTATAGAATTAGTGAAAAAACGCCTACAGAAGTTAGATGAAAGAGATTTAGAGCGACAAATATGGTTCATTCGTGGTTCTCTCTCTACCCTAGAACTGGCAACTGAATTTGGGGGTTGGAAAAGCTATTCTACTTTTACACCACAGATAATCCCAGAAGAGAATAAACGTCACTCACGCTGTCTAGAAATTGCTAAGGCAATTGGCGATCGCTTAGAATTATTAGCTCTAGGGAGTGAGTCTGATGCTACTTGGATAGGAGTGACGCTGTTGGGAGGAAAGCATTGGAGTTTGCAACCTTTAAATTGGAGTCTCTATGACGGTTTATCTGGGGTAATTTTGTTTCTAGCTTATCTGGGAACGGTTACAGCCGAAAAACGCTATACTAACCTTGCCCGATCTGGTTTAAGAACATTGCAAAATCAACTACAGCAAAATGAATCCTTAATTAAATTAATTGGGGGGTTTAGTGGGTGGGGAGGAATCATTTATACTTTGACTCATCTGGGGGTATTGTGGCAGCAACCGGAGTTATTAGAAGAGGCGGTTGGTTTAGTTAGTTTCATCAAAGCTAATATTTCCCAAGACAAGGAACTGGATCTTATTGATGGTGCTGCTGGATGTATTGCTAGTCTGCTCGCTCTCTATGCTTGCTTTCCCTCTGATACTGTTATCGCTGCTGCTATTGAATGTGGCGATCGCCTACTGGCAGAGTTTCAACAACAGGAAAATAGCTGTTGGTTGTTTCCAGAAGAAAGAGATCGCCAGGGATTCGCTCATGGTATTCCTGGGATAGCTTGGGCTTTATTGGAATTAGGAAATATTACTAATGAAAAGCGGTTTCGGGAAGTTGCTGTGGCTGTTGCTAACTCTTTGGCATTAAACACTCAGAAACAAGAAGACGAGCTTGTTATCTGGTGTAATAGTGTTCCTGGAGTCGGATTAGCAAATTTGCGTTTTATCCAAAATGGAGAGGGTGGGCAAATACTGGCAGAAGTTAAGGATGCGATTGAGATTGTTCTCAAAAGAGGATTTGGTTTAAATCATTGTCTCTGTCACGGTGACTTGGGGAATCTAGAATTTGTGCTGCAAGCTCGCGACATCCTGAATGTTCATCAGTGGGATGCTGAAATAGATCGAATTGCTGCTATGATTCTTGAGAGTATTGATAAATATGGCTGGCTCTGTGGAGTACCATTAGGAGTGGAAACTCCTGGTCTGATGACTGGAATAGCAGGTATTGGCTACGGACTATTGCGACTCGCCGAACCACAGCGAATTCCTTCCGTATTAACGCTAGAACCTCCTATTCTCAGTTAACAGTTATCAGTTTCTTCTCTGTTGATTGTTATACTAATTAGTTATTAGTTATCATATCATGTCCTCTGGTATTGTTTGTGTAAAAGGTGAGAAAATATTTACCGTGAGTTTAGGGTTTTTCTGCTCTCAAACCTTCTTCTTCCTTCTTCCTTCTTCCTTCTTCCTTCTTATAGATAAAATATGAAATACCCAGTAGTTTTACAGCATAACGTCGAAGACTGCGGAGCTGCTTGTCTAGCAACCATTGCCAAATATTACGGGCGAATTTTTACGCTCACTCGTACTCGTGAAGCTACGGGAACCGGACAACTGGGAACTACATTACTTAATCTCAAGCAAGGAGCAAAAGTACTTGGTTTTAACGCCAGGGGAGTGAAAGTTACCCTGGAATTAGTTGATAAAAATAGCATCCCTTTACCAGGAATTATTTATTGGAAGGGCAATCACTGGGTTGTTTTGTATGGAAGACGAGGTGAAAAATACGTTATTGCGGACCCATCTGTGGGAATTCGATTTTTAACAAAGGATGAGTTGATTTCAAGCTGGACTAATTGGGCAATGCTCTTAGTGGAACCGCGCCCAGATTTTTATCAAAACCCAGACGATAGGGATAAAGTTACAGGTTTGTGGCATTTACTAGGGCGTATCTGGAGCTATCGCGCTACTATTGCTCAAGCTTTACTGTTAAACCTGTTTATCGGTATGCTTTCTTTAGCCTCTCCATTTTTAATACAAATCCTGACAGATGACGTACTGATTCGCGGGGATAGGGATATGCTGACCGGAGTAGCGATCGCTGTCTTAGTAATGAATACCATTGCCGTTAGTCTCAGATTTATTCAATCAATGCTCATTGCTCACTTTGCCCAAAGGTTAGAGCTAGATATCATCCTAGAATTTTGCCGAATCATGCTCCAACTTCCCCTATCGTATTACGAAGTGCGTCGTAGTGGGGAAATTGCTAGTCGATTGAGAGATATCCAAGAAATCAACCAACTCATCTCTCTAATTGGAATTACTTTACCGAGCCAATTTTTTGTGGGAGTTATTTCCCTAGGATTAATGTTATTCTACAGTTTGGAACTGACTGTAGTTCCTGTGGCGATCGCTGCCCTAATGACGATAACAGTCCTAGTCTTATTACCCACCATCCGTCAAAAACTTCGGAATTTCTTAGTCTTAGCAGGAGAAAATCAAGGAGTTTTAGTAGAAACATTCAAAGGAGCTTTGGTACTGAAAAGCACTAATTCTGCCCCCTACTTCTGGGAAGAATTCCAAGGTCGCTATGGCAAACAAGCTCGTGTGAGCTACCGCGCTACTCAGACAACGATTGTTAGCAATACGTTTACATATTTCTTTTCTCGGAATGGAGGAATACTCTTACTGTGGTTTGGCAGCACTCTCGTCATCGTTCAAGAATTAACTATCGGGCAACTGCTAGCATTCAACGGCATGAGCGCAAATTTTTTGACTTTAATTATTACTTTATTGAGCTTTATCAGTCCTTTGACTCGCGCTCAACTAGCAACAAAGCGACTTGTGGAAGTTATCGAATCTACACCAGAAAGTCATGACGATCATCAATTGCCAGTTGCTAAAATTACTGATAATGTAGATATTGTTTGTACAAATCTCAATTTTCACCATCCAGGTAGAGTTGATTTACTCAAAAATTTTTCTCTGACGCTTCCTGGTGGAAAAGTTATTGCCCTGATAGGTGAATCTGGTTGTGGTAAAAGCACTCTCGCTAAACTAATTGCTGGCTTGTATCAGGTGAATGGGGGTAATATTCGCATAGGTGTTTATAATCTAGACGATATTGACCTCAGTTGTTGGCGACAACAAGTAGTCTTAGTTCCCCAAAATGCTCATTTTTGGAGTCGAACTATTATTGGTAATTTCCGTCTTGCTTATCCAGAGGCAACATTTGAGGAGATTGTTAAAGCTTGTCAGGTTGCTAAAGCAGACGAGTTTATTACCAGGTTGCCTAATAAGTATCAAACCATATTGGGAGAGTTTGGTGCTAATGTTTCTGGTGGTCAGCAGCAAAGATTGGCTATTGCTAGAGGAATTGTTAGCGACCCACCGATTTTGATTTTGGATGAGTCTACTGCTAATTTAGATCCGGTCAGCGAAGCGCAGGTATTAGACAGGTTGTTGTCTCATCGGCAGGGTAAAACTACGATTTTAATTAGTCATCGCCCGAAAGTGATTAGTCGGGCGGATTGGATTGTGTTTTTGGAAAATGGTAAGTTGAAGTTGGAAGGTACTCCTGAAGATTTGCTCTCTAAGTCTGGAGAGCATTTAGATTTTCTGATTCCATAGGAACTGACTACTTGCCCTTCTGCCTTCTATCTTTCTTGCTCTATAACAAAATTCCTGCAATACAAGCAGTCATAAAACAAGCAATAGATCCACCAATCATTGCCCTAACTCCCAATTTTGCTAGATCGTGCTGTCGTGATGGTGCAATAGCACTAATTCCACCTATCTGTATGGCAATGGAACCAATATGAGAAAACCCACATAAAGCATAAGTAGCAATAATTTGCGATCGCTCGGAAATGACATTTACTGTTTCGCCTTTTTGAGCATTTTCAATCAGTGTCTTTAAATCTAAATAAGCAATAAATTCATTCAAAATCGTTTTCTTTCCGAGCAAAACCCCCACTTGACCACAGTCTGCCCAAGGTACTCCCATCAACCAAGCAACAGGTGCAAATAAGAAGGAAAAAATCCATTCCAAGGATAATTGAGGCAACCCCACACCAGCACCTATCCATCCCAATAGTCCATTTACCATTGCAATTAACCCTATAAAAGCAATCAACATTGCTCCCACATTGACTGCTAATTTTACTCCTTCTTTAGCACCTACTGTTGCTGCATCAATAACATTGGCATAAGTTTGCTTGACTTCTACCTTGACTGTTCCGCCAGTTGGAGACTCTTCTGTTTCTGGAAACAATATTTTTGATATTGCCAATGCTGCGGGTGCTGACATTACGGAGGCAGCAATCAAATGTTCAGCAGGAACTCCAAAAGAAATATAAGCTGCCAATACTCCTCCAGCAACTGTAGCAAAACCACCTGTCATCACCGCGTGTAATTCTGAAAGAGTCATAGTTTCCACATAAGGTTTAATTAACAAGGGTGCTTCAGTCGATCCCACAAAAATATTAGCGGAACAAGCGAGAGATTCGGCGCCGGAAGTTTTCATCGTTTTCAGCATTATCCATGCAAATGCTTTAACTACCTGTTGCAAAATTCCATAGTGATACAAAATAGTAATTAATGAAGAGAAAAATATAATTGTTGGTAGTATCTGGAAGGCAAAAAAGTGGTCAATATAATTTTCCCCAAAGACAAATTTTGCTCCTGTATCGGAAAATTTCAGTAACTCACTAACTACATCGGCGATAAATTTAAACACTGCTAAACCTGTTTTACTTTTTAAAATTAGCAATGCAAATAATAGTTGCAAACCTATTCCCCAGAAAACAGGTTGCCACTTAATTTTGTTTCTTTTTGCAGATAAAAGAATAGCTAAACCCACAAAAACTATTAATCCTAGTGCTGATATTAATCTTTCCAAAATTAATTATATTTCCTTGAATTGATTGTACCAAAACAACCTACTAAACCTATTAGATTATGGTTTGGTTTCACTCCATAATTATATACCTTCTTAAAGACTTTTTTAGCCAATATTATTTGAGTTAATATAATGATTAATAAGTTCGGTAAGAATAATATAAGTCTGAAGATCGATTTGACTTGATAATAACATTTTTTGATACTTATTCTCTGATTGCTCCAACTTATCTTTCATGTATGCTGGGGATATTGCATTATTTTTACACTCAGCAATCAATTCTATTGTCTCTTGAATATTTTTTTGGTGTTGTTTTGCTTGTATAGTTTGGTATTTTTCAACTACAACTTGCGTCATATCTTCCAGCTTTTGATAAACTTCTCTCGGCAAATTTCCTTCAATCAACATTAACCGATGTTGCCGTCTTAATTCTTCCACTTCTTCCAGACCATGATTCGGGTTGGTTTCTATAGCACAAGTAATTTCATTTAGAACTAAACGACTATTTCTAATCAACTTTTGGTTTTTTCTCCGACGCCAAAATCGCAGTAAAAAGCTAGCTATACCTGTAATAATTACACTATATTGTAAGTGTTCATTTTCCTGAAGGTAGCGCACCAAAACTTGTCTAGGATCCCCTTCATTGTAGGCTTCTATGGAACCAGGATGGGGATATAGCAACCCATTGCTTAATAAAGCCTCAACATCATTACTGTAAGCAAGTTCTGGATAAAATAACGAGTATTGTCGAGATGATGAGATAATTGACCAGGTTAAAAGAGCAATTTTTTCTTTACTGATATCAGGGCGAGTTACTAAAGCAATGGCAGTAGAAATCGTAGGTATGTCTTCTTCAGGCATTGGCAATAAAGGCATATAAATACCCTTGGGAATAGTTCTCTCGCTGTATGATTCGGGAAATTTAATGGCTAAAAAGTTACTAAAAGAACTTGTGAAGGGAACTAACTTGAGGGTAGAAGGTTTTCCTAGTTCAGCTTGCAGTTTTTTACTGCCTCCGAGTGGACTTAGATAAATTACAGCATCTATTTCTTGTTGTTCTAGTTTCTTCAATCCTGCTTCCAAACTAAGTTCTTCTTCAATAACTTTTAAATTGGTAGGATTGAGTAGTCGTTTGATAGTAAAGTAAGTACCGCTACCAGGAATACCAAAAGCAACTCTTTTTCCTTCAAGGTCTTTAAAAGTGTTGATTCCTGAATCAGACAGAGTAATAAAGTGTAAATATTCATAGCCAAGAACCGCTATTGCTTCTACTTTTCCTGCTTTCATAGCTTCGGCAGCTACGTCTAATTGAACTAAAGCTAGGTCTGTTTTTTGATTGAGTAGCCGTTGTAGGTTTTCCTGTGAACCTTTGGAATTATAGTTATCAATAGGCATATTCCCAATATCACGAGCTGAATTTATTATTTTTTGGCTGATAGGCTCAAAATCTCGACCAACTGGACCACTGGATAGGATGAGGGTATCGTATTGGGGGGTACAGCTAGTTACAGCGATCGCTCCTAATAATATTCCTCCTATTCCTATTAATTTACTGGGTCGTTTTTTTTGGTATTTCATATATATAGATATAGAGTTGTTGGGAATTAAGCTAAAAAAATGGCTAAAACTATTATCATTCAAAGCTTATAGCTTTTTTGATAGAAAAAATTATAAAAGCTTTATACAGTAAGCTTTTGAGCATTTTAAATTTTTTATTTCCCAACAACTCTAATAAACATTTTCAAAATAAAAATTACTGAACCTATTAGATTATTGTTGGGTTTCACTCCATACCACTACGCGGAAGCAAACTATAAACCAATCTACACCTAACATATAGCAACTAATCATTTAAGTAGATAATATATAAATAGATTTTAAAGATAGTCCAGTATTCATTAATGGATAATGGATAATGGATAATGGATAATTACCTCTAGTTGAAACCGTTCTTGATTGAATACAAGGAAATACCCTAGCACTTTTCTCTTGGTCGATTGGATATGGCGAGGTTTCCTCGCCATCCCATCCTGACGGACTGCTCCGCAAACGACCGCTGTCTTGGTCGATTGGATATGGCGAGGAGACCTCGCCATCCCTCGAGCGCTTTTTCCCCTTGAAAGGGGAGGCAGAGTAAGCTGAATTATTTAATTAATAATTAATAATTATTCGGTAACACACTGGGTATCCAAAATTTTTAGGTTAGTTAGGCCACAAAAAAATATTGTTAACTAACAGCTCAAAACTGATAACTGATAACTGATAACTGAAAGAACTATGTCCTTACCTATTGTAGCTATTATTGGCAGGCCAAATGTGGGGAAGTCCACAATTGTCAATCGCTTGGCCGAAAGTAAAGATGCCATTGTCCACGATGAACCAGGAATAACTCGCGATCGCACCTATCGTAACGCATATTGGCAAGACCGAGAGTTTCAAGTTGTAGATACGGGAGGTTTAGTATTTGATGATAATACAGAATTTTTGCCCCTAATCCGCGAACAAGCTATGGCCGCTCTAGCAGAAGCAAGCGTGGCAATTTTTGTGGTAGATGGACAAACGGGTATTACTGGAGGAGATGAAGAAATTGCCCAATGGTTACGTCAACAACCTGTTCCGACTCTCCTAGCAGTAAATAAATGCGAATCTATCACAGAAGGACTGAGCCAAGCTGCTATGTTTTGGGAATTAGGTTTAGGAGAACCTTATCCCATTTCTGGTATTCATGGTAATGGTACTGGTGAATTATTGGATGATTTAATTACCTATTTACCAGTAGCAGAAATTCCTGAAACTAATGAAGTTAAAATAGCAATTGTTGGTCGTCCGAATGTGGGTAAATCGAGTTTATTAAACGCATTTATTGGAGAAAAACGGGCAATTGTTAGTCCTATTTCTGGTACGACAAGAGATGCTATTGATACTGTGGTAGAACGGAATGGAAAAACTTACCGTTTGATTGATACTGCTGGAATTAGAAAGAAGAAAAATGTGGAATATGGGGCAGAATTTTTTGGGATTAATCGAGCTTTTAAAGCTATTCGTCGTGCGGAAGTTGTTCTGTTTGTAATTGATGCTTTAGATGGAGTAACAGAACAAGACCAAAAATTAGCAAATCGGATTATTGAAGATGGTAGAGCTTGCGTTATTGTGGTGAATAAATGGGATGCTGTCGAAAAAGATACTTATACTATTTATACTTACGAACAGGAAGTAAAATCGCGACTATATTTTATGGAATGGGCAGAGATGATTTTTGTTAGTGCATTAACTGGAAAACGAGTAGAAAAAATTATAGATTTGATTGATAATGCAGCCAATGAATATCAACGTCGAGTCACAACTTCTGTAATTAATGAAGTATTAGAAGAAGCAATTAGTTGGAATTCTCCGCCGACTAGCCGTCAAGGCCGTCAAGGTAAAATTTATTATGGAACTCAAGTAACAAGTAAACCACCAACAATGGCATTATTTGTCAACGATCCTAAACGTTTTCCTGAAAATTATCGGCGTTATATTCAAGGTCAATTTCGTCAACATTTAGGATTTACAGGTACGCCAATAAGATTACTTTGGCGTGGTAAAAAAGCTAGAGAAGTAGAACAAAATACTGTTAATAGAGCAACCCGTGTTTAATCAGTTATCAGTTATTACCTTTTTTGTAAGTATTCAGCAGTCATTATTCAGCTATCAATTTCATTATCTTGAGAGAAGGAATTGGTATCTTCGTAATTTAAAAGAATTAAAAGTATGGGTGAAAACTAATGCTTGCTTCATTTATTAAAAAGTTGACAGCTGATAGCTAATAGCTGAATGCTTACCCTTCTTCAGTACCGTGAGATTATAGTGGGTAAGCAGTTAAAATCATCATTCCCCAAATAACTCCCAAACGAAATTTAGTTCCACTATGTATTTTAAACTGAGCAGATATTAATAACTGATGTAATTCATTTTGGGTATAACATTGTTGATGAGCAGAATCAAAAATTTGTAACAACCAGTCGCAGATTTTACAAAAAAAATAATCTTTATTCCAGTCAAGAATTATTACTTTGCCATTAGGTTTTACAAGAATTAGCACATACAACTACATCAAAAGAATGACTGCTAAATGGTAGTGAATTAACCGAAGCTTGTTGAAACTCGACATTAGAAACAGCATCATGTTTTTTTCTAGCTAAATCTAACATCTTTTCAGATATATCAATTCCTACAATTTTCTGTGTCGGATTTTTTTCGAGCAATAGTCTTTCAAATTATCCTGTTCCACAAGCAATATCTAAAATTCTTGCTTGTGGCATAATTGGCTCCCAATTATGCAGAAAGGTAAGAGTATTAATTAGGGTTTGCGCTCAAAAGTCTTGTGGGTGAGGGTAGGAGTCAGGAGACAGGAGACAGGAGAAGGAGGAGTAAGGAATTTAGAGGAGGCAGGAGTGAGAATTATCCCTTGATTTTTCTAGCTCGCGTCAACCCAAAATCCTAACTTTTTGAGCTTTAAGGAGCAAAAATCTTGTACTTTTTCCAGACCTAAAACGGCTAAAGCCTTTACCTGATCAATGCTTTAAAATTTAATCAGCAAGCCCTAATTATATAATTACGCCAACGTAAATCGTAAATATTAGGAAGTCGATCATATTGCCTTTGAATTTTAAGTTAATTCATGTCATTTTACTTATCAGTACCCCTAGTTAAAGCCATCGCCTTGAAACACTGGAGTTGATTTTTTTAATCTTCTATCCAAAGGGAGAGTTGAGGACTTATTTTTTGGTCAATTTTTGCAGGTTATAACTTGGCTGGACTTTTTCAATATATAAATAGGGCTGGCTGATTAAATCTAAAAGCATTGACATATAAAGACAAGTGCCTGTTTTGGGTCAAAAAAAGTGCGCCTGTTTCAGCTCTTCATGCTCAAAAAGTTAGTATTTTAAGCGGATAGTTGGGCAGAAAAATCAAGGGATAATTCTTACTTCTACCTTCTCTAAATTCCCCGTTATATCAAATCCGCTTAATTCGGTATAAAAAAAATTTTCATCTTCATTCAAGAGCAAATGTTTCTACATTCTCTTTCCTCCTGACTCTTTCCTCCTGACTCCTGACTCCTAGTTAACTATCTAATTACACCGATACTACCGGATTTGATATTAATCCTGTCTCCTGTCTCCTGTCTCCTACCCCTACTAAAAGAGCTTTTTCAGCAAACCCTAAATATATATACTTGCGGATATTTAGACAATAATTTGACAAAAAATACTTGACTAAATATTGAGAATAAAAGTAAGCTCTAGGAAAAAATTAATTAATCATTTAACCAATCAAGCAATATGATTTCTTTGAATAATCTAGGGTTAACTTATCGCGATGGTACAGTAGCTCTACATAACATTTCTGTTGAATTTACTCAAGGGGAATTCACAGTAATTTTAGGGTCTTCTGGAGCTGGAAAATCTACACTCTTACGCTGTATAAACTTTCTTACTTATCCTACAAGTGGGCAAGTCATTACTGAAGGATTAACTAATTTAGATAACCCCAAAATATTACAAAAACATCGTCAAAGGACAGGAATGATTTTTCAACAACATCAATTAATTCCTCGACAAACTGCTCTGAAAAATGTTCTAGTAGCCCGTTTAGCTTATCATTCTACCCTGAGAAGTTTATTTCCTCTTCCTAAACCAGATCAATATATTGCCTTAAATTGTCTAGAAAGAGTAGGTTTATTAAACAAAGCTTTAACACCTGTGAAAGCTTTAAGTGGGGGACAACAACAACGAGTAGGAATTGCTCGTGCTTTGGCCCAACAGCCTAAATTTCTCTTAGCTGATGAACCGATCGCTAGTTTAGATCCTGCTAGTTCTCATCAAGTATTATCCAATTTACGAAAAATTTGTCAAGAAGATGGAATTGGAGCCTTAGTTAGTTTACACCAAGT
Source organism: Dapis purpurea BLCC-M126 (assembly GCF_050015975.1). NCBI lineage: Bacteria > Bacillati > Cyanobacteriota > Cyanophyceae > Oscillatoriales > Microcoleaceae > Dapis > Dapis purpurea. Next base: position 18,412 of record NZ_JBNHER010000287.1, read on the forward strand.
CGATCTAGCTTTAGAATATGCCGATCGTATTATTGGATTAGCTAAAGGGACGATTATCTTTGATGGTAGTCCTTCAGAGATAAAAAAACATCAACTTGAAAAAATTTATCAAACTCCATCCTTAAGTAAAACTGCATAAATGTTATCTATAACACATTAGAAAAAAAGGGGATTGACTTTTGATAGACAATACTTATAATTAACTCATTAATTGTTTAGAAAATAAAAATTATGTTAAGTTTAATCCTCAAAAAAAATTTTTTGACAGTGCTTTTTTTAACTTGGTTAAGTTTAGTTAGTTGTAGTAATCCTAATACTCAAACATCAAATACAGAAAATCAACCTGCACAAGCAGATACAAAAGCTAATCCTGAAAAATTAGTTGTTGCGTTATTACCCGATGAATCTGCAGCTACTGTTATTCAAAATAATAAAGGACTTGAAACTTATTTAGAGGATAAACTTAATAAAGATATTGAATTATTTGTCACTACTGATTATTCTTCTATGATTGAAGCTGCTAGTAAAGGACGTTTAGATTTAGCCTATTTTGGCCCATTATCATATGTTTTAGCCAAAACTAAAAGTAATATTGAACCCTTTGCTGCTATAGAAAAAAATGGAGAAACTACCTATCAAGCCGTGGTTATTGGTAATGCAGAATCAGGAATTAATTCCTATGAAAAAATAGAAGGAAAAATTATGGCTTATGGCGATCAAGCTTCTACTTCTAGTCACTTAATTCCCAAGTCAATGTTAATGGAAAAAGGATTAAAAGCAGGAGAAAATTATGAAGAAGTTTTTGCAGGTGCCCATGATGTTGTTGCTGTTGCTGTTGCTAATGGAAAAGCACAGGCAGGAGGGTTAAGTAAACCTATTTTCACTGCCTTAATTGAGAAGGGAACAATTGATAAAAATAAGGTAATTGTTATTGCTGAATCTAAACCTTTTCCTCAATATCCTTGGACAATGCGTTCTGATTTAGAGCCTGAACTTAAAACACAAATTCAACAGGCATTTTTAGAATTAGAAGATGAAGCTATACTAAAACCATTTAAAGCAGATGGATTTCAATCAATTACAGATAAAGATTATGATGTGGTCAGAGAATTAGGAAAACTCCTCGATCTTGATTTTGCTGAATTAAGTAAATAATAAACTCAACGGAAGCATTGAGCGTTCAGCTATCAGCTTCCGGTATTACAGGAATTACGGGCTCAAACCTAGTTTCTAAGTTTGATCCTAGATATATAACTTCTTTTTCCTTGCTCCCTATAGAGTAGGTATCTTTAGATGGAACTTCCCTACTTATTATTTTCTTGAGATGTCTATTCTAAAAATAATTATTTATTTATCCTAGAAACTGGATTTCTTTGGGTAATTCCTATATTAAAAAATTGAGAGCTGATTAGCTAATAGCTGAATACTTACAACTAAACCTAAAAAAATATGACAAGTACTCCTAATAAATTTGATAGTTTGCTCCGTCAACAACAAAGAAGTTGGTATATTTCTTTGACTAAAACATTGACCTTATTAGGAATTATTTTAGTGAGTTTTGGGCTTGTGGGATTATTTGATGGACAACGGTTATCTGAGGGAATTCCTGACTTAATTGGAATGGTTGGAGAAATGTTCCCGCCAGATTTTAGTCGCGCTCTAGACTGGATTAAACCTTTAATTGATACTATTACAATGAGTATTGCTGGTACAGGTATGGCTGTTGCCCTTTCTCTTCCCATTTCTTTAGGAGCAGCTCGTAATACCACCCCTCATCCTATTGTTTATTTCTTATCAAGAATGTTCCTTAACATAACTAGAGCAATTCCTGAATTAATTCTAGGAATTATTTTTGTAGCAGCCGTTGGATTTGGAACACTTCCAGGGGTATTAGCATTAGGATTTCATTCAGTTGGTATGGTGGGAAAATTCTTTGCTGAGGCTATAGAACATACGGATAATGCTCCTATTGAAGCTGCAAAATCTACAGGGGCAAATCATTTACAAATTATTTTTCACAGCATTTTTCCTCAAATTTTTACCCAAATTGCAGATGTGACTTTTTACCGTTGGGAATATAATTTTCGAGCCTCAATGATATTAGGAGTTGTGGGAGCAGGTGGCATTGGATTTGAAATTATTGGAGCCTTACGTTTACTGAAATATGAGGAAGTTTCTGCACTCCTATTGCTTGTGTTAATGATGGTTACTTTAGTTGATAGTTTAAGTAATTATTTACGTCAAAAATTTATTTAATTCTAGTCAAAGGAAGAAGGAAGAAGGAAAAAGGATTTACTAATGGATAATGGATAATGGATAATTACCTCTGTTTAAAACTAGCAGATTTACCAAAAAGGAAAAATGCCTTTAAGCCAAAATATTTGTATTCTATGTTAATGAAAAGTGCTATAATTATAGCTTGTAGCATTTTTTAAAAGTTGTATTATGCTGCCGAAGCCAGAAACCTGGCTTTTAATGTTTATTATTACCAAAAAATAATTGGGTCTAGAGCAACGCCTTTTCAGGCGAAATGTTTTTTGGAGCGAGGCATAAATCTCCGTTACAAAAACAACTTCTAACTTAGTTAAAAATCAACCTTCTTCCCTCTTCCTTCCTGCTTCTTCCTTCTTCCTTTAAAATTATTTAAAAATCAACCTTCTTCCTTCCTACTTCTTCCCTCTTCCTTCTTCCTTTAAAATTAGTTAAAAATCAACCTTCTTCCTTCCTACTTCTTCCCTCTTCCTTCTTCCTTTAAAATATGAATAAAAAATCTAAAGTTGTTATTACCCATTGGATTCATACTCAAGTTATTGATTATTTGAGTCAAACTTGTGAAGTTATTCTCAATCAAACTCAAGAAACATTATCTCGTGAAGAAATTATCAAACGAACGAAAGATGCTGAAGGTTTAATGGTTTTTATGCCAGACTATATCGAATCGAATTTTTTAGATGCTTGCCCCAAATTAAAAGTTATTGCCGGAGCCTTAAGAGGGTATGATAATTTTGATATAGATGCTTGTACAAAACGAGGTATTTGGTTCACAATTGTTCCAGATTTATTAGCAGCACCCACAGCAGAATTAACTGTTGGTTTATTAATTGGATTAGCTCGTAGAATGTTAGAAGGCGATCGCCTAATTCGTGATGGTAATTTTCAAGGATGGAAACCGCAACTTTATAGTACCGGATTATTGAATAAAACTCTAGGAATTGTAGGAATGGGAAAATTAGGAAAAGCTTTAGCTCAAAGATTAGTAGGTTTTGAAATGAATTTACTCTACAGCGATCCTATTCCCTTATCTATAGAAAAAGAAACTGCATGGAAAATCTCTAGAGTGTCTTTAGAAGAACTATTAAAAAATAGTGATTATGTAGTATTAATGGTATCATTAATTCCTGATACTTATCATTTGATTAATCAAGATACCTTAGCTAAAATGAAACCAAACAGTTTCCTAATCAATCCTTGTCGAGGGTCAGTTGTAGATGAGAAAGCGATCGCCGAGGGGATTCAATCGGGACATTTAGCTGGATATGCTGCTGATGTATTTGAGATGGAAGATTGGGCAATTTCTGATCGTCCTCAAGAAATTTGCAACTCATTAATAACAGAGAAAAATAAGACTTTTTTTACTCCTCATTTAGGTTCTGCTGTTGATGAAATTCGCCATGATATTGCTTTTGAAGCTGCCAAAAATATTATTCAAGCTTTATCAGGAAAAATTCCTCAAGGAACTGTTAAAAAGCTATAAACAAGTTAAAAAGCTATAAACAAATATATTCAATATGGATTTATTACGGTCACTTCCCCTAGGATTATATCTAGAAAAACCCATAACATGGCTACATAAACTTGACCCTAGAGTTAAATTAATTTGGCTAATGAGCTTTCTTATTAGTCCAGTATTAGCAAGTTCAACTTGGCGTTTAATATTAGTAGTTATATTAATTATATTGACATTTACTGCCTCAATTCCTTTACGAGTTTGGAAAAAACAAATGGGTTGGTTACTCATGTTCTGTTCCTTAATATTTTTTATGAGTGCAGCGATCGCCCCTGATGGAGTTTCAATTAACTATCAACCCCGCTTACCAAAAGATGAATTAGCTTTTGAGCTACAAACGACCAATTTACCACCAGCACCAGAACAAAAAACTTGGAAAAACTTTTTTGGTTTACTAGGAAAAGAAACCCCCCAAGCAGCTATTTCTCAAACGCCAAAACCAACCGAACTACCTCAACCCACCTCCTATAGCTACATCATTTTTCAACAAAGTCCAATTACCATAACCCGTCGTTCCGTGGATTTAGGTATTCGTATTGCCACCTTATTATTTACAGTCATTTATAGCACTAACCTATATCTTTTAACCACAGCTTCAGAAGAAATTACAGCAGCTATAGAAGACTTAATGGAACCTCTGAATAAATTAAAATTACCTGTAACTGAAATAAGTTTAACTTTAACCCTATCTTTAAGATTTATACCTCTAGTTTTAGAGGAAATACAAAATTTAGTTCGTTCCATCAGAACTAGAGCAATTAACTGGAAAAAATTAGGACTCCGACAAGCTTCTCAGGTGTGGTTAATAGTAGCAGAAAGACTATTAGAAAACTTGCTATTGCGAGCCGATCAAATTGCCAGTGCAATGAAAGTCAGAGGTTTTACAACTGCTGACCAACATAGAGTACAATGGCACGATCTAAAGTTAAAGGTATTAGACTGGATAATATTGATTAGTTTAGGGTTATTCTGGTGGATTAGGTTGGGTTGGGGAGGACAAGGTTAAAACAAAATAATATATTCTTATCTATACAAGTAATTATCTGGTATTGTTATATAGTAAAATATATTCCTTGTAATAAAGAGCTGTGAGATACTTAGTTTTACTTTCTGATTAATTTTGTTGATATTTTTCAGCTCAAAATTGCAGATTGAGACTTATAACTAATGTCAAACAATCACAATTTTGAGAAAATATAATATTTTACAAATATATATTTTCTTTTTTATGGATATATTCATCCACTTCTCACTCGTATTGAAGAAAATACAAAAACTTAAATTTTCTGTATCAACCAGAAAGTCTAAAATCTAAAAGAATAGGGGCTGTCAATTGACAAAGGCCACTAAATTCTTTGCAAATCTTGTGATTATCTGCTGATTTGAAGCCTAAATGACCAACGAAACTTACATGAACCATCCTAATTTTGGACTTTTATACAGGGTGTGCTTAGTTGAGGATAAGCAAGAATTGTTTACTACTCTCTATGCTCAACGCTTATTTTTTTTAGTAACTAATGGAATAGGTGGTATAAAATTTGAACCAGTGGGTCGCTCGGAGGCACGCTTAATGGTAGAGATTCGTCTCCGCCAGCTACGTCGCAATGGTCAAGTGGCTGATTACCAAAAACTCCAGCAAGTTCACAAAAATACTTTTCAATAATAACTGCTTTTAACTTCTACTTAATCTGAGAAGCACAACGTTAATTGGTCTTCCCATAGGAGGATCTATTGACAGAGATCGCAGCTCTTCGGCCAAAATTATAATAAAACATTCTCAAATCAAGAGATAAAATGGTTGAGCCCATTGCTGAACGTATTACCAATATCCACTCCAACTTACCTGAGTCAGTACGGTTAATTGCCGTCACTAAACAGGTATCGGCTGATACTATTCGTACTGCTTATGCAGCAGGAATACGGGATTTTGGGGAAAATAGAGTTCAAGAAGCAGAAGCAAAGCAAGCTCAACTACAAGATTTACCAGATATTACCTGGCATTTAATTGGCCACTTGCAAACTAACAAGGTAGTAAAAGCCTTAAAGCAGTTTCAATGGATTCATTCTGTAGATAGCTTGAAACTGGCCAAACGCCTTGACAGTATAGCAGAAGAGTTATCTTGTAGTCCTAATATCTGCCTACAAATTAAAATTTTACCTGATCCTAACAAATATGGGTGGAGCATACCAGAATTAATGACTGACTTAACAGAGTTAAATCAATGTCAAAACTTGAAAATTAAAGGTTTAATGACTATTCCACCCCAAGGATTAGACGATTTACAAATCCTATCTGTATTTGAGAAAACTCAGGAGTTAGCTCAGGAAATTAGCCAAAAAAATTTGTCTAATCTAAAAATCCATGAGCTGTCAATGGGAATGTCAGAGGATTATAATCTAGCTATATCTGCCGGTGCTACTATGGTGAGACTAGGTAGAACTTTATTTGGTGAGAGGAGGATTAAATAAGCTGATATTATATCCAATACAACTTAAAAAGTAAAAATATAGTACACTACCAAGCGAGTTGCGAGGCTTAAAGCATAAGTGGATTTATCATTTATGTGCTGGGTTAACCAAATAATAAGCCCAATTTTCATCTGTAGAGATGTAAAAATTAAGACCTCTAGATTTTTAAATCTCAAGCATTTGGTAGATACACTCTCACTTGAATTTAGTCCAAGTGTGCATTTGTTAACAAGTATTAGTATTTGTTAACTAAATAGTATCGGAGAATTATAACAGTGAATAGTCTTTTTTCCAAACTAAGAGATTTTGTCGGACTCAACGAACCAGTTGAGTACGAATATGATTACGATGAAATGGAAGGAGAACAGTATCAAAGTGTTTATCCTCCACAACAGCAACCTCCTGCTGCTGTACCTGCTGAAGAGGAAAGTCGCAGTAACCGCCGATTAAGAAATCGGGCCAGTGCTGCGACGGCAGCTAATGTCAGCACAGGTACTACTGGAGTTGTTAAACAAGAATCTGGAATGGGATCATCAGTTATGAATAATGTAATTGGAATGCCAGGCGCTTTAAACGGAATGTCAGAAGTTGTGGTTCTAGAACCACGAACTTTTGAAGAAATGCCTCAAGCAATTCGGGCTTTAAGAGAGCGTAAATCTGTGGTTTTAAATTTAACAATTATGGACCCAGATCAAGCTCAAAGAGCAGTGGACTTTGTAGCAGGGGGTACTTATGCTCTTGATGGTCATCAAGAACGCATCGGAGAAAGTATTTTTCTGTTTACACCAAGCTGTGTGCAAGTCAGAACTCAAGCCGGTGTAGTCAACGAAATGTCACAGACTCAACCGCGCCCTCGTGTGGGGACTTCTGGGTCTCAAGTTTGGCAACCCGAGCAAATTCAGATGATGCAATAGTTAAGGAATTTTGGGTATGGAGTTAAGATCGTAAAGTAAAAATATAATTTCCCAGTAGAGTATATTTTTTATTTTTAAATAATATCTAATCAACTCCATTCCCAATTCCTAATTTATAATATTTTTTATAATATTTTTTAATTTAAAAAATGGTAACTGCTAAGTTAGGTTTAATCGGTGGTGGGGTAATGGGAGAGGCTTTGTTATCCTGCTTAGTGGAAAAAAAAGTTTATCAAGCTTCAGAAATTTTAGTTAGTGAACCCCAGGAACAAAGGCGGGATTTTTTAGGGAAAGAATATGGCGTAGAGGTAACTACAGATAATCGTCTAGTAATGACAAGTACAACGGAGGCATTGTTGTTGGCGGTTAAACCTCAAATATTTGATAATGTTGTATCACAACTGGGAGACTGGCAGGTTGATAGTCAGACAAAAACTTTACCTTTGCTAATTTCAATTATGGCAGGCGTGCCTTTACAAAAGTTGGAAGCAGCTTTTCCAGGACAACCTGTAGTTAGAGTGATGCCGAATGCTCCAGCAACAGTAGGTTCAGGGATGAGTGCGATAGCTGCGGGGCAGAATGTGCAACCAGAGCAAAAACAGTTAGCTACTCGCATTTTTGAATCTGTAGGCCAGGCAGTGGAAGTGCCAGAAACTTTAATGGATGCAGTTACAGCGGTATCTGGTTCTGGACCTGGTTATATAACAATTTTTATAGAATCCTTGACAGATGGGGGAGTTTGTGCTGGTTTGCCCAGGGCGATCGCTTACAAGTTGGCATTGCAAACAGTCCTGGGAACAGCATTTTTATTACAGGAGTCAGGAATGCACCCTGCACAGTTGAAAGATCGGGTAACAAGTCCTGGAGGAACAACTATTACTGGAATTGCTGAGTTAGAAAGTGCTGGTTTTCGTTCTGCTATCATCGAAGCAGTCTTGGCAGCAAAAGAAAGGTCTCAGGAGTTGGGAAATAGTTAACGAATTGAGAATTGAGAATTGAGAATTGAGAATTGAGAGCAAACCCTAATTAGAAATAAAAAAAGTTTCTCCTTTTTATACTTTCTTTTTGCCCTCTTCACTCCTGACTCCTGACTCCTGACCGAAAAATTTGGGTCTCAAGCATCCTCTTTTAAGGGGATAAAAAGCGGTCGTTTGCGGAACATTCCGAAGGATTATATGGCGAGGTTTCCTCGCCATATAATCCCAAGAGAAAAGAATATTCCGTATTTCAAGCCTCCTGGTTTCCTACGGAATGCTCCGCAAACAGCAGGAGATACTGATAAGTGATAACTGAAATGACTCCTGACTCCTGACTCCTCCCTTCTTATTTATAACTATTCAACCCTACATGATATTACAAGACAATTTCCGGATGAATTAACTCAAAACCTTCATCCCTCAATTTTTGATTTGATACTCTAGCATTAAAAGGGCGTGTTGAAGGGGTTGAAGCATCCCAATAAATCTCTCCTAAACCTTGATATTTGTGTAAACCATCAAGTAATTCTCGACTAATCATCGGTACATTACCCACCAAATTGTAAATACCCTCCAACCGTTTTTCCCTAGCAAACTCTAATGCTCCCACAATATCATCTAAATGAATCCAATTTGTAACATCATCGCCACTCCCAGGACGAGTTTTACCTTCCCACCTACTGAAAATTTTCCGTAACTCTCGGTTTGGACCGTAAATTCCCCCTAAACGTAGAATACACATCCGTTGTTGAGGAGTGGATGCGGATAATAACACCTGTTCAGTTTCATGGAGAATTTTTCCACTATCAGTTGCAGGGGTAACGGGGGAATTTTCATCTACCCACTCACCATTTTTGTCACCATAAACTGAGTAACTAGCTGTATAAATTACTTGCTGTACAATTGGAGTTTTTTTCAAGGCAGTTACTAGAGTGTGGGCAGTTTCTAGATAAGTTTGTTTGTACTCCATACCAATATGAGAGCGAAAACCTACACTCAACAATACCACTTCTTGATTTTGCAATACATCCTCCATGGCGTTAGAGTCATTGCCTTTCATTACTACTACTTGTGGTGTTATATTTTTTAGTTCTGAAACTCGTTCTGGGGTGGTAGTAGTTACAGTTAATTGATGACCTTTCTCATTCCATAGTTTGGCAATTGCAGTGCCCACATAACCACAACCAATAATTGCTATTTTCATTCTGTTTTTCCCAATATTACTTACTTTTGATACTATACCTGATATCAAATCCGATTGAATACTTATTATATGGTTGGGGGGATAGGGAGATGGGGAGATGGGGAGATGGAGACAAACCCGTAAACACTCTCCGGTGGGGAATTTAGCGAGATATCTATTAAAGTAATTGAAAAAATTATCAACACATATCCTATGACCAGATTCTATGTGCAATTAACCGGATTTGATATGATTGAGTTAAAATATGGTAACTTAGCTATTAAGAGTTAGCTCTGCTCCTTAAATAGTAATATTATGTTTGGATAAGCGCATTATAATAATTTTTTTGTTTGTAGTTGGGCTTTAGCCCATCATCATCTTAGAGCTAAAGCCCAACTACCAGCTCAATACTAATTACTCTTCTAATTATTAGAATTGCTATAACAATTTTTGACTCTTAATTATAGGGGGATTTTTATTAGTATTATGAATCTAGGAGAAAATTCAATTTATCAAGTCGGAGGTAGTTTACCCCCGGATGCTCCGACTTATGTAACAAGACTTGCCGATGAACAACTTTATCAAGGTTTAAAAACAGGAGAATTTTGTTATGTATTGAACTGCCGTCAAATGGGTAAATCTAGTTTGCGAGTTAAAACTAGACAAAGATTGGAAGCAGAAGGAATTGCTTGTGCAACTATTGATATTACAGAAGTTGGTACTTGGGAAGTTACTCCTGAGCAATGGTATGCTGGAGTTATTGATAGTATTGTCAGTAGTTTAAATTTAGATGATTTTTTTGATATTGATGAGTGGTGGTTACTTACAAATAGACTCTCGAATGTCAAACGTTTTAGTAAGTTTATCAGAGATTTTTTGCTGCCTACTGTTAAACAAAATATTGTAATTTTTATTGATGAAATTGATAGTACCCTCAGCCTACCTTTTAATATTGATGATTTTTTTGCTGTAATTAGAGATTGTTATAACAAAAGAGCCGATAATCCTGAGTACAAAAGATTAACTTTTGTAATGATTGGTGTCGCCACTCCAGCCGATTTAATTAAGGATAAAAAACGCACTCCTTTTAATATTGGTATACCTATAGAATTAACTGGTTTTAAAATGTCGGAAGTAGCTGCTTTGGGCAGGGGTTTGAAAGACAAAAGTGAAGATATCGATCAGTTATTAGAAGCTGTATTATTTTGGACAGGAGGGCAACCTTTTTTAACTCAAAAATTGTGCAATTTAATTCAGAAATATGGATATTTTATTCTGCAAAATCAAGAAGCAGAATGGGTAGAGAATTTAGTACAAAAGCAAATTATTGAAAATTGGCGGATACATGACGATCCAGAACATTTAAAGACCATAAGCGATCGCCTTTTAGTTAATGAAAAACGGGCAAGTCGGTTATTAGGCTTGTATCAACAGATTTTGAATAGTGGGGAGGTAGTAGCAGATGATAGTTCTGAACAAATGGAACTGCGACTGACTGGTTTAGTAGTAAAGTATGAAGGTAAATTGATAGTAGCTAACCGCATTTATCAGTCAGTATTTAATGTTACTTGGGTAGAGAAAGAATTAGCGACTTTGCGACCTTATTCAGAAGCTTTTGTTGCTTGGTTAGCTTCTGGTTATCAGGATGAGTCGCGACTTTTGCGGGGTCAAGCTTTACAGGAAGCTCTAGCATGGGCAGCAGCTAAGAGTTTAAGTGACCAAGATTATCAGTTTTTAACAGCAAGTCAAGAACTAGATAAACAAGAAATGCAACGGACATTAGCAGCAGAAAGACAAGCAGCTCAAATATTAGCTGAGGCAAATCAGATATTAGAAGTATTACTCAAAAGTGCCTCATCAAAAACACTATTTCTCGCTGGCCAGGACTTTGAGGCATTACTAGAAGCATTAAGGGCAGCCAAAATTCTACAATCATTATCCAAATCAATTAGAACAAAAGCTGATGCTGAAATGCTGGTGGTAACAGCACTGCATCAGGCAGTCTATGGAGTCAAAGAGCGTAATCGTTTGGAAGGGCATAAAGATGGAGTAAATAGTGTTTGTTTCAGTCCTGATGGCAAAATAATTGCTTCTGCTAGTCGAGATTGCACTATTAAACTTTGGAGTTCAGGAGGTAAACTACTAGAAACTCTCACTGGACATGGTAGCCGAGTTAGAGATATTAGTTTTAGCTCAGACAGTCAAATTATTGTTTCTGGTAGTGACGATGAAACAATTAAAGTCTGGAGTATCTCTGGGCAACAACTACAAACTTTAACTGGACATAGCAAACCTATTACTACTGTTAGTTTTAGTCCGGATAGTAAAATTATTGTTTCTGGTAGTGATGATAAAACTATAAAAGTTTGGAGTTTAATGGGAGAAGAATTACAAACATTAACTGGACATACCTATGCTGTGAGAAAAGTGAGTTTTAGCCCCAATGGTGAAATTATTGCATCTGGCAGTGATGACGGAAGCATTAAAATTTGGGGTATTGATGGTAGGCAACAGCAAAGTTTTACAGCTCACAGTAGAGCTGTTAAGACAGTTTGTTTTAGTCCTGATGGTCAATTCCTAGCTTCTGGCAGTAGCGACAATACTATCAAGCTATGGAACCTTGATGGTAAGGAATTACAAACTTTCAGCGGTCACAAAGATTGGGTAAATGGAATTAGTTTTAGCCCTGATGGACAAACTATTGCTTCTGCTAGTAGTGATCGCAGTATTAAATTATGGAGTCTTGATGGTAAGGAACTGCAAACTTTTACTGGACATTATAGTTTTGTTCAGCAGGTCAATTTTAGTCCTAGTGGTAGATTTATTGCTTCTGCTAGTAAAGATACTAATATTAAAATATGGAATCTCAAGACTAGAAACCAGCTAATTATTAGAGGACATCAAGGGGGTATTAATTGTGTAATTTTCAATCCCACTTTTGAAATGTTGGCTACTGCTAGTAGTGACAACACTATTAAACTCTGGAGTCTAGATGGTAGAGAGCTACAAACTATTATTGGGCACACTCAGCCAGTTAGGAGTATGAGTTTTAGTCCAAACGGTCAAATTTTAGCGACAGCTAGTGGAGACAATACTATCAAACTGTGGAGTCTAGATGGTAGAGAGCTACAAACTTTCACCGGACATGAAAGTGTAGTTACTACTATTTGCTTTAATCCTAATGGTCAAACTCTTGCCTCTGGTAGTTTAGATAATACTATCAAACTCTGGAGTATTAATGGTAGGGAGTTACAAACTTTCACCGGACATGATGATGCTGTGCGCTGTATCAGTTTTAGTCATGATGGTAAGATAATAGCTTCTGGTAGTTTAGATAGAACTATTAAACTTTGGAATGTTGATGGTAAGTTACTAAAAACCCTCTATGATCATAAGGGTATGGTCTTGAGTCTCAGTTTTTCACCAGATGGTCAAACTCTTGCTTCTAGCAGTTGGGACCGTAGTATTAAACTCTGGAGTATTGATGGTAGAGAATTAAATACTATCTACGGACATATTAATATAGTCTATGGTGTAGTTTGTGGTGTAATTTTTAGTCCTGATGGAAGAACTCTTGCTGCTGCTGCTGACTACACTGTTAAACTTTGGAGTCTAGAAGGGAAAGAGTTGCACACTTTTATTGGGCATAGTGATATTGTTAATAATGTTAGCTTTAGCCCTGATGGTAAAATTCTCGCTTCTGGTAGTAAAGATGGCAGTGTGATTTTATGGAATCTCAATTTTGACAGTCTAATGAAACTGGGTTGTGAGTGGGTGGGAGATTATCTGAAAAATAATCCTAATGTTAATCAGAGCGATCGCCAGCTATGTGAAAATTTTTGATGTTCAATTCTGTAAATCAAAAATTGGGAGTATCAATATGGCAATAACTTTAGCTTTATACTAAAATTTCTGAATATTTATTTTAATAAATCAGCAAGCAAATGCTATTTCGACAACTAATAGACCCAATAACAAGTACCTATACTTATCTATTCGCCGATGAGGCAAATAAAACAGCAGTGTTAATCGATCCAGTGTTTGAACAGGTCGAACGAGACTTGAAATTATTAACAGAATTAGGATTACAACTACGCTATTGCTTGGAAACGCACATTCACGCAGACCATATTACAGGAACTGGAAAACTAAAGACAGTCACAGGATGTTTAAGTGTTGTGCCAAAAAACGCTCAAGTGACTTGTGCCGATCACTTTCTGGACGAGGGAAAAATATTGGAAGTAGGAGAAATTCAGATTCAGGCGATCGCTACTCCCGGTCATACAGATAGCCATTTAGCCTATTTAGTAAACAACAAATACCTACTGACAGGAGACTCACTATTGATTAGAGGTTGTGGTAGGACAGATTTTCAAGGGGGAGATGCAGGAGTCTTATATGATGTAGTCACTCAAAAGTTATTTACACTTCCTGATGATACTTTAGTTTATCCTGGTCACGACTACAAAGGTCAAACTGTTTCTAGCATTGGGGAAGAAAAACAATTTAATCCACGTTTTGTCGGTCGCGATCGCTTTAACTTTATTCAATTTATGGCCACCTTAAATTTACCTTACCCTAAAAAAATGGCAGAAGTTGTGCCAGCAAATCAAAACTGTGGTAAAATCACCGATAATTTGGATTTAAAACTTCGCCCTTTCTAGTGCCTTACTACTGAAGCCGAATAAATTGGACACGGGTTAGCGCAACAACCAGAGCTACTATTATTAAGTATTTTACCAAAAATGACATAAGTTATATTTACATTTGTAGCAAATCACTTTAAAGATGTCACAAATAGTTTTAAACTTTAAATGTGAAATAATTTCCTGAAATTACTGTATGGTCAAAGTTTTTAGCCTCTAAAATCTTGATGCATGACCTTTGACTGTCTTGAGTGCGTCTTACATTCTGTTAGCGTGGCCTTTCCGTGTGCGTAGCATTCCGAAGGAAAGGAAATGGATACCTGAGAATTACGGACTCAATGTATGAATGGATGACTTCCGTGAAACGGTATTACTTATGTTAGTTTGGATTATTGGTCATTTCCTAGCAGTTGCTATTGGCATGACTCTAGGATTAATTGGCGGTGGCGGTTCTATGTTGGCAATTCCAGTTTTAATCTATGTTATGGGATTGGATGCCAAAGAAGCTATTGCCATGAGTTTTGTGATGGTGGGTATAGTAAGTTTAATAGGGCTAATTCCTCATTGGTTACAGGGAAATGTCAACTTCAAAGCTGCCATCATTTTCACTCCACCTGCAATGTTGGGGGCTTTTTTGGGAGCCCGTCTAGCTTTACTGCCACTGATTACAGATACTATTCAACTGATTGCTTTTGCCATAATGATGCTAGTTGCCAGCGTGTCAATGATTTGGGGTCAGCTAAATCAGTTGCATAAATTACCACATTCACCTAAGAATCATAGATTGACGATGATGCTGGAAGGCTTAGGAGTAGGAACTATCACAGGTTTTGTAGGTATTGGTGGGGGATTTGTGATTATTCCGGCTTTGGTACTTTTCGGTGGAATTCCGATGAAGGAAGCGATCGGCACGTCCTTACTGATTATTGCCTTTAAGTCAGTAACTGGGTTTGCAGGTTATTTAGATCGAGTGGTTTTGAATTTTAATTTAATTGTTTCTTTTACACTTGCAGCAGGAGTTGGTATTGTTATTGGTGCTTATTTAACTAAATTGATTGAAGCCAAACAACTTAAGAAGGGATTTGGTTATTTTGTGCTTGCTATAGCTGTTTCGATTTTAACTCAACATTTGATTTTTGATTTAGGCTGATATAGCAAACACTTACGAAAAAACGAGATATTTTTCCCTTTAATTCAAGGTTTAATACTTATTCAACAAACTCTAAACAAAACAATTTGTTAATAAGCAAAAAAAAGTGTTACTATAATAGTTTGGCAGAATATTGTAAAAATCACTGCCTAAGTTGAGTTAGGGTGACAATTAACTATGACAACACAAGTATTGCCGAAAGTCAATAGTCTTGGAGACTGGGCATCCTTAGCCTTTGAAAAGCATTTTCAGAAAACTCTGAAACATGAACCAGAGGTACTCAAAGATCAAGACCCAGAGCAACTCCATCAAATGCGGGTGGGTATGCGTCGTTTACGCTCTGCTGCTCAAGGTTTTGGACCTGTTGTAACTTTACCAAAAGCTGCTCAAGATCAAAATATTGGTAAAATTGCTCGTTGTTTAGGGGGTTTAAGGGATTTAGATGTACTTTTAGAAGCTCTAGAAAATCGTTATAAACCAAATTTACCTACTCTAGAGCAAGTCGAGCTGGATAAAGCTATGCAGCAGTTGCGAAAACAGCGTCGCCACGCTTTTAAAAAAGTAAAAGTAATACTGGGAGACAAGAGTTATCTAATGTTAAAACAGAAATTGCAGCAGTGGTTAGATAGCCCAATTTATACAGATATTTCTCTACTACCAATTCAAGAAGTATTACCAGATTTATTATTACCAGAAATTAGTCAATTATTTCTTCATCCTGGTTGGTTAGTCGGGGTAGAAAAAGAGGATTTAGAAACAAGTGATAATCAGGATTTCTTGTTACAAAAAACTAATTCTAAATACCAATCTGTGAAAATTAAGAATGATAATTATTCTATCAATATTAGTGATACTGAGGAGGAAAACCTACATAGTTTGCGCAAAGAAGTAAAGCGAGTTCGTTACCAGATGAGTTTGTTTACTGAATTTTATGGTTCAACTTATGAGGCTTATTTAAAAGATATGAAAGAACTCCAAGAATATCTTGGTGATATTCAAGATAGTGCAGTTTTAAGAGAATTTCTAGAAAAGATATTGCAATGTAACATTGAAAAAGTTCTTCCCAACTTGGCAAAGCAACTTAAACAAAGTCGGGAGCAAGCGTTGCGGAAATGGCAAGTTTTGCAAAGACGGTATCTTAATATTCAAGTTCGACAAAATTTCCGCTCAGAATTATTGCGACCTGTGGCATAAGTTTGGATGAGTTTATATATATAGCAGATAACAGGCAAAAGTTTATATGGCAAAAGGCAGCAGTGGGAAAAACATTTTCGTTGTCGTTCAAGCGCACCATCGGGAGGATGTTAAAAGCTGTAACCTTTTACTGCTAATGTTATAGGGGTTTGAGTAGCAACTGTACAGAAAACCACGCTAAGGCTGTATTTCTTTCCAGGTATTCTTTTCAGACCTCTGTAGCTGATGTACAGAAAATATACATCACTTTACCAAATCTCCTTTTCTGCTAGTTCATCTTCAGGTTCAGCATCGCGCGTCGCATTGTTCCATCCTTCAGAACTTCAGGTAAATTCATCAGAACACTTCACTGGTCAAGCCTCAGAGCTATTGTACCCAGTAACTGGGAGTTGAAAATCGCCTTTAACTACCTCTGGGTGGTCATTTAGCTATTTTTATCAGGGGGGAAGTTCTGATAAGAAGTGATTTCACTGACTTTTTATTGTAAATCAAACATATTCAATGAATTGTCAGATCCTTTAACAAAAAATACATCTCCTCTCAGAGCAGCTATACCAACCGTGTTTCTTGCTGTTCCAACTTTTTCCCAATTTACTTCTTTAGAAACAGGTGGTCGAACCCAGATTGTGCCATTGGTATCAACTGCAACTAATCCGTTGTTATAACATCCCATATCTACAATATTATTCGCATGACCTATACGTGTCCAAGGCTCGTCTCTACGATTAGCAGATCTGACCCAAAGTTTGTTATCGGATGTAGTAGCAAAAAGTTTACCATTAACACCTGCCATAGCTGTAATATTATTAGCATGACCTATATGTGTCCAATTCTCGTCTCCACGATTGGTAGATCTAACCCAGAGTTTATTATCTCTTGTTGTTACATATAAATTACTACCAACACCTGCTAAAGCAGTAACATCATTGGCATGACCTATATGTTGCCAATTAATCGGAGAAGGTTCTGCTGGTCGTAACCATAACTTATTATCTCGTGTAACAGAAAAAAGGTATCCATTTGTAGCTGTCATTGAAACTATATTATTAGCATGACCAATCTTCTGTCCTCGAACAGTTTGAGCATTTACAGTATTGTTTTTTTGTATAATGCCGAAGTTCATTAAAGTTAACAAAGGGAATAGAATAAAAAGATGTGATAGTTCTCTCATGGTTTTTTATCCTAAATATTCAAAAATTATTTTTGGCAATTTAAAATTTTATCCAACTGGGACAGGAGCCTGATGAACATGGCTGTCCTAAACATTCCCAGCTCTCTCCATCACTGTGTTTTTGATAAAGATTTCCACCTTGTACTTGAATCTATCTCACTAATAGTAAAATTATGATATTATGATAAGCGTTACTCAGTATAGCTAATTGAAAGAAAATACCAGGTAGATTTGAAGGATACAGTTTTATATCCATTTTACAAAAAAAAAGGTTATAAAATTACTAAAATTCACAAAAAACAAAGATTCAATACAAAACTTAACTTGTTTACTTCTAAGTACAGGACAAGGTGTTTGAGTAGTAACTGTGACAAAAATGTTATCAATAGTGAAAGTTTTGTGGAATAATGATTTCAACTGTCACTATCCTTTTGCTCCTTATACATTCGATGTCGTTTAACAATGTCTGAAACAGTAGTCTTACTCAAATGAAGTTGTGAAGCAATATCACGATAAGAATATTCGAGCTTAACCATCTTTAACACTTGAGGCGCAAGACGATCAGATTTAACTCTTTGTCCTGGTTTTGACCTAACCTTTTTCCCTTAGCTCTCTTCAGCAGCCAAACCCGAACGAACTCGCTCTCGTACCAAATCTCTTTCACGCTTCAGCAATAGAAGCTATAAGTGAGGCAATCAACTTTCCTTGAGGAGTCTCTAAATCAAACTGAGTTCCAGTTTGAGTAATGAAAGAAACTCCCCAGTGACTTAAATCCTGTAAAGTATGAATTAAATCCAAAGTACTACGACCCTAACGAGTTAACTCAGTAACCAAAACTGCATCAATCTCACGATGCCGGGCTAACTCCATGATTTGATTTCAGGCAAAACTTGAGCTAAGAACAGAAAAAATATAAAATCCATTTCATCTAAAAAAAATTATGTTTATCAAAATAATTGGGTCTAAAATCTCGCCTTTTAAGGCGAAATGTTTTTGAAGGGTTGCTCATGCATCCCCGTGACAAAAACAACTTCTGTAGGTTGCCAACCCGACGACTCCCCTATCTGACTGAGTTAAGGTTGCCTTCGCGCATCAGAAATAGCAAGTCATTCCTCAGAAGTTTTTCAGAAATAATTGAAAATTTTAACTTTATATTTCGCCTTTCGTCGATTTTGAAATAGGGTATAAAACCCCCGCTATAAATTTTATTTAAGCCAATTAAAATTAGTGGGAGATTAAAACTCGCCACTAATTTTTAATTCTGACTTCAGACTTCTGGCTTCAGACTTCTGACTTCAAAAAGCTTAACCTATTACTAATCTTTTAATTACCTAACTTTTACTTTGCTGAGATAAGCTCGATACTGTGTATTAAAAACAAGTATTGTGTTAAGTGAAAATATATAAACATGGCTCCAACTTCAAGAGCAATTCTAGATATCAATCAGCATCATGTAGGTACTGAAAGTCATCTACACTTTTATCAGAAAGGAGAAACAATACCTTTAATGTCCCAAGGTATTTGGCAAATTTGTCAGGGTTTAGTACGACTCAGTAACCTTTATCCATTGGGTGAAGAAGGTCTTTTGGGTTGGGCAGGGCCTTCTATGTGCTTTGGCAGTTGTTTTTCCTACTTGCACACCTATCGGGCAACTGCTTTGTCAGATGTTTGTTTAATGTGCTACACGATGATTGAAATAGAGGCTTCCCCAAAACTAACCCAAGAGTTGTTACCTCAGTTAGTAAGACGATTTAAGCAAACAGAGGCTTTATTAGCGATCGCTGGACAACGACGAGTAGAAGACCGCCTGCATCAGTTATTATTGTTATTAAAGCAGGAATTTGGTCAATGTATGGGTGATGGTACTAGGTTAAATATTCGCTTAACCCATCAAGATATTGCTGCTGCAATTGGTACAACGCGAGTAACTGTCACCAGACTATTAGGAAAATTAAAACAGCAGGGGTGGGTGATTATAGATAAAGATCGCCATCTAATCTTGAAAAATGAGAATTTTGCCAACTCATTAGATTTATTTGGATTTGATAGAAATAGTAATTACAGAACTTAATTTACTATTTCTACCTAGTACAAAAAATGTCGGAAATTTATTGTACATAGTGTCGCCGTCGTAAACGACGTTCTTTTAATATTAAAACCTCTGCCTGATTTTCTTCTCTAGCAACTCGAACTAATAGTCCAGCTAAAAGCAAACTACCAATCATTGAACTACCACCATAACTAAATAGTGGTAATGGTAAACCTGTAGTGGGTAATGCCCCAGTAGCAACACCTATATTTAGTAAAGACTGTCCTACTAAGGCTATCATAACTCCAATGGCTACTAGCTGATGTTCCATGAGTCGGGCTTTGAAGGCAACTTTGAGAGCAAGAATACTGTAGACAGTTAATAAGAGAAATAATACTAAAGCGCCTACAAAACCAAACTCTTCAGCATAAACAGAAAATATAAAGTCGCTATAGGGAATGGGGAGAAAATGTAACTTTTGTTGAGATAGTCCAAAACCACGTCCCCAAATATCTCCAGAAGCAACTGCTAGTAAACTTTGAACCAACTGATAACCATCACCCATTGCATCTGCCCAAGGATTTGTAAAAGAAAGAATTCGCCTTCTTTGATAATCATTAATGCTGACACTAATAGTAGCTAAAAGAAATCCAGCTAAAGCAATACCTCCAAGATAGAAGTAAGGTAGTCCAGCAGCAAAAGCAATAAACCAGATAATTATACCACATAAAGCTGTGGTACTCAAGTTTGGTTGTAATAGAATAGATCCTAGTACCAAAGAAAAAATGGATAACCAAGTTATTCTAACTAACCAACTCAAGCGATTCCATTTACTAAACAAATAAGCTGCTTGTAGTACCAGAAAAGGTTTCATGAGTTCAGAGGGTTGAATAATGACTGGGCCTAAAGATATCCAGCGAGTTGCTCCATTAATAGTAGTTCCTACCCCTGGTATCAAGGTGATTAATAATAGAGTAAGTATCAGAATTAAACCTACTTTGGCACTTTGTAATATTGCAGACAAGGGGGTATAAACAACTACATTGAATCCTACCATGCCTACCAAAACCCATATTAACTGGCGTTTGAAGAAGTATAGACCATCTCCATATTCTGTTGCAGCACTAGCATAAGAAGCTGAAAATAATATTACTAGACCTATACATAACCAGATAAATGTTAACCATCGTAATAATCTAGCTTCTATTGCCCATGTTTGGACTTTAGGGTCAAAAAAAGGAATTAGATAACGTAAATCCATAGTCAGAATTTAGAATTTAGAATTTAGAATGCATAAGTAATCCCTGACTAGGTATGCAAGTTTATACAACTTAAAACCTATAAGCTACTTGTCCGATCTAAAACTTTTTTATAAACGCGATCGCAACGTTTTGTTTCGACACCAGTTGTTAACTGATAACCATTACTTTCATATAATTTAACAGCTTCTTGCAAGACTGTTGCTGTTTCTATCCAAATTTCTTGAAATTGAGATTCAGCAATTCTTTTTTCTAATTCTTTTAATAAGAATTTTCCTAAACCTTGACCTCTAATTTCTGGTAATAAGTACATTTTTCTAATTTCGACTGCTTTATCAGCTCGTTTAATTGGATAATATGCAGCAGTTCCGACTATTTTTCCTTGTCGTTCTATTACCCAAAATTCTCCTCCTATATTTTGATAAAATTTTTCTACTTCTAAAACATCTCGATCTGCTCCTTCAGGTTCCCAGCTTAGACTATATTCTGCAAGAACAAAACCTATAATATTTGCTGCTATTTGACGGTCATTTGGTTGCCAATTTCTAATTAAAAATTCACGATAATATTTTTTCATTTTTAGGGAATAGGGAGTAGGGAATACAGTTATCTGAATTGAGAATTGAGAATTGAGAATTGAGAATTTAAAACTAATCCCTCACTAGGCATATAAGTTTATACAAACTAAAAACTACAATAATATTTGGTAGTGGTGTACAAGTAGTGATTTTTGTAGTTTTGTTTCTGAGAGTGAAAGGGATTTACCCAATTATTAATTATTAATAATTAAATAATTCTGGTTTAAAGCCTCCCCT
>NZ_JBNHER010000288.1:0-8054 GCF_050015975.1 Dapis purpurea BLCC-M126
CCTATCCAAGGGGAGGCTTTAAACCAGAATTATTAATTATTAATAATTAATAATTAGGTAAATATTACAGGAGTCGGAAAATGTTATACCATTTCACTAAATGCCCATCACAAATAAAGCTTTAATAATTAAACCCTTTTAGTTAAAAAGTTTTCCTAAGTGAGAGGAATGCTAAAAAGTTAAGCTCTAGTTTCACCTGAGTTTCGGATAACCTGAAACGCTTATTCTCACCTTGCCTATAATCCCCATTTCTTCATAGAATGAGTAGCAAAATCGTCTTAATCCGAACTTAGGTTAGAATATTGATAATCCTTGAAGCGAAGCCTTCCCTAAGAGAGTGTTTGTCAAATTAAGTATTAAGATATGATGGATCTAAAAAATTTTAAAATTTTTCAAAAGAGGTAATTATTAATTGTTTGGAGTAGGTACTAGGTGTAAAGAATTGATAATTTCTCTACGATAATTAATTTTATTTTTTGTTATTCGAAATATCTATTGAAGTAGAGCTATCATCGTTTATGTGATATTCTAAAAGTGAGATAGTATTACTACCTTGTTTCCAGCCCCCTACTTCCTACTTTTCTCCCTATGACCAGCGCTTAGTCGCGCAAATTGCACAGACGGACCAACGTTGAATCTCTCCAGGGGGAGTAGGAGATTGGCATTGAGGACAAAGAGGTAAAGTTTGAGAACGGTTTTGTATAGCTTTCGCCCAATTTTGAAAAGTACTCTGAGGATTTTGATTTTTGGGAGTGGAGTTTCTTGGAAGTGGTTCTTTCAAGGGAGGAATCATACTAGGATGCTGCTGCCAATCATTTTTTTCTGTTTGGTTTGATTGGTTGATAGGGAGATGGGTATGCCATTGAGCTGGAGAGAATTGGATATCATCTAGAGGTATAGATAAAAGGTGCTTTAGCTTCTCTAAAATTTCCGGAACTTGGAAACGAAGTTCTTGAGACCAGGCAGCACTATATGTTGCTACATATAAAACACCTTGTTTAATGTATAATGGCCGAGTTTTGCTAGCCATTACTCCTAAAACTTGCTCCCAACATTCCATCAACTTTTGAAAATCTTGTTGTTGGGGCGATCGCTCCATAATTTTGAGATAGCCTAAAATCTGATTGAGAGATTGAAAATTCATAGTTGTTTTACCGAAAGGCGGGGTTGAGAGCAAGGGTTATTGATTAGGGATATGAAAATGAGTCTGCTACTAATCCAGACTGTAATGAAGTTGCAAATACTATAGAAGCCATTTGGTGTCTTGGCAAAGGAATTAGAAGTCAGGAAAGCAAGAAATAGAATAGAGGAAAAAGGTAGAATCTAGACCCCCATATTCAGCATCTCCCTATATTTAAGTAGATAAATAGACCTATACAATAATCAAAAATAAAATCAATTATTTACACCTACTCTCTCTTTTCTGGAGATGTCTAATAGATCCCAAATGGGTTCTATATAGAAGATGGAGAAGTAAGCACCAAAGCCCAGATTTAGTCCTGAGCTAAATCTATAGGGAAATTTTCAGGGGTTTCCAACATAATCTCTCAAAGTATATCAAGAATTACAAAGTCGCTCGCTTATGGGCGATACTTTAGACCCAATTTTCCAGTAAAGCAAGAATTCAAAAACTTTGGATTCAGTTATCCTCGTTTTAGAAGCTCCTGTTATAATTTTTGATTTAATGGGAGAGAACTTCACTAATCCCTTCATCATTTAGGTAAGGGAGTGTCAATGATTAACTAGCAGGAGTTATTAAATGAGTCAAAATTCGATAGTTAAGTCTACTAAAAATTCTACCCAGGAATTGAATCAGACTTTGCAAGCTGTAATGGAAAGTTTGGATGTGGAGCTAGAAGCAGAATTAACAAGATATCGTAAATACCGCAGGCAAACAGAAAATTCGCCAGTTTCTCAGAAAAATATTAATAAACAAATTTACAAAACACCCGAATTAATGTCTCTATTACCAGTGGAGGATCAAACACTATCTTCATTGTCTTTATCTGAGATAGAATCATCACTGCAAAACTCTGAAGCATCTAATACTTCTGCTAAAAAAGCTTCACCAGTGGCCATTGAGCCTCCCACCCCTACAGAAATCAGCATGGCCAAAAAAGGTGATGTAGAAAATCAGGATGGTGAGAAACAGACATCTCAATTAAGTGACAATAATTCTACAGCACCAGATAACTATCTGGAGTCTTCAGAGAAACTTCTAGAGAGTTTAGATAAATTAAAATCAAATCATCAAGAGCAATCTACTTATTTAGGAAGTTTGTTGACTCCTCTGGGAATAGTTTCAATGTTTCTGTTTTTTATCTCTTGTATGACTTTGGGTTATGTTGTAAAGCACCCATCAGTTCTGAGCAATCTTAGTTTAGACCGTTTTTTTAAAGGTACTTCTGCTCAAACAAATACAGATCAGACTACTACTGATAATATTGAAAATAGGGAGGAGCAACCTTTACCGAAATCTCCTGACTTGGCATCTCAAGAGTTTGTAGATTTAGATTTGAATACTCTAAGCAACGTTAATCCTCAACCTAGTCAGTTCCCATCTCCTACGGCAAAAGTCAAACCTGTAGTACCACCACCAATATCGGGAAGTGTTAATACTGCTTCACAACCTAATCAAGCAAGTGCAAAACTAGATAATCTCACTACCACTTTATTACCTCAGTCTACCCCATCTACTGTAGTTACTTTATCTTCTCCAACTCCATCCCCAATAGTTAAACCTTCCCCAGAAATTTCTAATAGTTCTCAAATAACTAACCCAATCAAATCAGATGATGGTTGGTATTATGTGGTTCTAGATTATGTAAATGAAGAATCTTTGTATAAAGCACAGCAAATAATTTCAGATGCTTATATTCGTGAAACGGATAATGGTATGAAGATACAGATGGGGGCATTTTGGGAAGCAGAAAGGGCAAAAATTTTTCTTCAAGAATTACGCCAAGAAGGACTGGATGCCAAATATGACAAGTTGAAACCTGATAATTATTAATTAGGGAACAAAAGAAAAAGATTATTAAGAAATGACTGGAGAGTACAATTATTTCTGTCTCCAATAAGTATAAAAGCTAAAGCACGAAAAATGAATTACTCCTGGAGACTTTATGCTCAAAAATTATAATAAATATGGAGAGTCTTTATGGGAATTTTTGACCGCCTTTGGCGGATGATTCGCGCTAATATAAACAGTTTGGTTTCTGGTGCTGAAGATCCAGAGAAGGTTCTTGAGCAAACAGTAAGAGATATGCAGAATGACTTGGTGAAACTACGCCAAGCAGTGGCACAGGCAATTGCTACTCAAAAACGCACAGAAAGACAATGTTACCAAGCTCAATCTACTGCTGATGAATGGTACAGACGAGCACAGTTGGCTTTACAAAAAGGCCAGGACAATTTGGCGCGGGAAGCTCTGACTAGACGTAAGTCATACCAAGAAACAGCTACCATAATGAAGGTTCAAGTAGAACAGCAAAAACAGGTAGTGGAAAAGCTAAAGCAAAATATGAGGCAGTTGGAGCAGAAAATTAGTGAAGCAAAATTAAAAAAGAATATGTATATTGCTAGGGCACGCTCTGCTAGGGCTTCGGAAAAGCTCAATGAAATTTTAGGATCAGTAAATACTGGTAATACTCTAAGTGCTTTTGAGCAGATGGAAGAAAAAATAATGCAGCTTGAGGCTAAGTCTGAGGCGATGGCTGAGTTAGGAACTGATAGTTTAGAGAAACAGTTTGTATCTTTGGAAAGAGATGATAATGATATTGAGACTCAGTTGGAGGCAATGAAGGCGGAAATGTTGCCTAGAGGTAAAAATCCTCAATTGCCTCATCAAAAAGGTTCTAATTTGAAACAATCAGACAGTGGTGAAGTATCCTAAAAACAATATTCAAGGGCTAGAAGTAAAATTTAAGTGAGATTTACTTAGTCTCAGAGTAAAAAAAATCAGAAACTATGTCAAAAGACTTAACATCCTTTATAAAGACCAATTTACGGGGTAAAATCAAATCTATTTTAGGAAATTTTTTAAATCTTATTTTACTTGAAAGACTTTATCAAACTTAATTGAAATAACTATAGTTTTAGACAATACAAGCAAGAATTAGGTTGGAAAGATTATCACTTTAGTCAATTTTATGATATATAGCGCTGCATTCTCAGGTATTTACAACTAAACAACTAATAGCTCTAAGTGCAATGTAGAAAAGGTGTAGAAAAAATAATATGTAAATATGCCAGAGTACAGTGATATACAAAGATAGCAACAAATCATTTGTTACTACATCAGTAAAGCGTGGGATAAGTAATCAATTTATTGGCATTTTGGTAAGATAATCACTGACCCTTAGAGTGCAGGTATAAAAGCCAAGGCTTCGATAAATTAATTTATTAATATCTAGATTTGAGGCATTCTTAGCCTGTTTAGGTATTTCTTTTACTTCTCTTGGTTCCAGCCATTTTTTCTCTCAAAAACATCCAAGTTCGCCTAGGCTTTACGGACAAAGAACAGCTTAAAATGGATATTATAATTATAGGGTAAATTTCCCCTAATCAACTAATCAAAAGCTTGGCCCAGAGTAGCTAGTATTTGTAATCGGAAGCTGGGAGCCAACTTAAACAAATGGTCAATTAAAAGGAAAGATAAAATTATGGGATTATTTGATCGGATTGGTCGTATCGTTAGAGCTAATGTTAATGAGATGGTAAATAAGGCTGAAGACCCTGAAAAGGTTCTAGAACAGTCTATTCTTGATATGCAGGAAGACCTAGTCCAGTTACGTCAAGCAGTTGCTAGCGCTATTGCTACTCAGAAACGTAGCCAACAACAGTATAATCAAGCTGAGTCTCAAGCTAATCAATGGTACTCCCGGGCACAATTAGCTCTGCAAAAGGGAGACGAAAAGCTGGCCAAGGAAGCTCTACAACGTAAGAAAACTTATTCTGAGACAGCAAACACTGTAAAAGTATCTTTGGACAGTCAAACAGCTCAGGTGGAAACCCTAAAACGGAATTTGACAGCTTTAGAAGGTAAGATTTCTGAGGCTAAGGCTAAGAAGGATATGCTGAAGGCCAGGATGACTGCGGCTAAAACTCAGGAACAACTTAATAATACAATGGGTTCTCTGAATACTAGCGGAGCAATGGCAGCTTTTGACCGGATGGAAGAAAAAGTGTTGCAAATGGAAGCTCGTTCCGAAGCTACAGCAGAGTTAGCTGGTAGTGGTGGTTTGGAAGAGGATTTCCGAAAGTTGGAAGCTAGTAGTGATGTTGATGATGAGTTGGCAGCGATGAAGGCACAACTTACAGGGGGTTCAGTAAGTCAGAGTCAATTACCAGCTGCTAATGAAGGTTCAGCAGAAAAATCGGAGGTTGATGCTGAACTGGAGGATTTGCGTAAACAACTTGACAAAATGTAAATATTGTTTTATACAAATTTTAATTTTTCAGCAAGACTTTTAGCTTTGATAGATATTTAGCTTTCTCCGGGATAAATCCCACGTTTATTTCGCTGCGCGACATGAAAAGCACAACCTCTACAGGAGACAAGAGGCAAATAGCTTCAACGTGGGGTTAATCCTGGTCTTCATTCTGATATAGCTTGATTTTCTATTTACATCCTTCTTAAATATAATTTTTGGTTAAATACTTTATAGTGGTTTCAAATAAAAACTAGACGGCGAAATACCTAATTTTAAAGGATTATATCAAGTTTAAGTGTCTCAATCTTAACTGGAATCACTATATAAATAATTAAGTAGGTGTATGTAAAAAAAATTCAACCAATAGGCAGGTTTCAGGTGAAGTGATAGAAATTGTTTAATCTCTGCTTGATCTTGCCTATTCACTGTTATTTGTTCCCTATCAACGATTATTTTATATTTCATTTGACTTACCTGTTTAGCGAGACTTGAGGAAAAAATAGCTAAAACCTATTTTGATCGCTTTAAGGTATTTCCCTTGTTAATACTGGGTTTGAAGCCATGTTCGGTGAGAAAAATTTCACAGTACTCTTAAGTAATAGGAGAGTAGGGAAAGTGATAATACTTTTTCTCAATATCGGACAGAAGGTTTTTTATAAATGACTATCTAAACTTGATAGTACAGAGAATATAGTTAAATTAATCAAGTAATATAGCTATGGATGGAATAATAAGTATTCCACAAGAAAAACTTACAACAAATGTTTTTCTCAACTCCAAAGCCAACTCAACTCCTATATTTCTAGTTGAAACATCTTTGAGAGAGTTCAACAAATTTAGCTGATGCTCCTCAAGTTCAATAGAAGTAAATTCATTATCGCAATTCTATTTTATTAGTGTCCAAAATATTGTTGCTTTTTGGGAATAGGCAATGGGCACATAGACAATGGGTAAGAGTTTTGGAGTTTATTTTTACTTTTTGAATTGTTAGAACCTGTTTATAATTGTTATATAGAATTTATTTCTAATTGCTATTAAACTTAACTTAAACTAATTTATACCAATCAGGGATGATTTATAATATTAAAACACTTCACGGCATGAACAGGTTTTCATATATAATTACTGATTGATATATGATTAAATAATTTTTATTTACCTTCCTAATTACTCAAAATATTTATTAACTTAACTATGTCTAATTTACGCTGGCTAATTGTTAGTTCTTCTGCCTCTGGAGCTGGTCTTCTTTCCTTTGTCTTTTTAATTTTTACTTTCTTCCATAAATTTACTTTAGCAGGTCTTTTAGTTCTATTTTTTGTCTTAGCTTTTTTGATACTAAATGTAGTATTTACTGCTCATTATTTTTCCAAGATTTCTAGAGAGCTATACATCAGAAAGAAAATGCAAACACAAATGAAAATGAGGGCAAAACCTACAAGATATAGATATTAAATTTTGAGGGAATAAATAATTTAAGACAATAGTCTAATACAAAACATTTATATAAATTTTCATCATTTAAGATGATTTTTGTCAATTTATCAAATTAACTGGAGTTTAAAGTACGAAAAAATTTCCTAAGATTAGTTTTGGTGAAAAAAAGGTAAATTAACCTAAAATTGAGTCTAAGTGGTGTTTTGACTATTTATGGTTATATGTCATGGTAGAACCAAAAACAGGAGAAAGTTTCAATGTATTCGTTTTCTGATGTAGATAGAGTTTGTTTTAAGCAATGTTTAAAGTTGTTTTCCGAAAACTATCCAAATGATTTACATATCATTAGATATAATTCAGTCTGATAACGGTAGGTTAAACACTTGGTCATCTGTAGATTCCAGAAAATTTCATCCTTTTATTTCAACCTCCTTACACTTCACAAGTCAACTCCATTGTAAAGATTGTGTAAATAAATTAAAGTGGGAACTGTTTGAAAATATCGAAGTTTAGTTTTATAGAGGTTTTCACTCATGTTGACTACAGACAAAGTATAAGTATTTTTTTAAGTTTAATAAGTTACATACCTGATAGTTGTCTTCTATGTTAATGAAAACCGATATAAGAAAGCCATTATCTAACTAAAATCTTACTATAATTGACCCCAAAAACTATTATATTCCTGACCAGATGGGACTTAATTTGAGACGCTTGATCTATAGCATAATTTTTTGTATTTTATATATCTGAACTTAGGCAAATATACTATATATACTACCAACTAATCTAGGCAATTCCTGAGGCAAAGATCCACTAAGGATATCATAGAGCAGGCGATCGCCCCAAAGTTTTTAAATTACTAAATCTTCCTAAAAAAAGTTAATTTTCCACTTCATGTATCATCCCTAAAGTTAAAACTACTGGACTGTTTCATCTTAAATGTTGCAATAGAAAAGTGTCTGGAGACTGCTTCACTTTCGTTCGCAATGACAAATATAATGCACTATTTTAGTTGAAACGGTCCACTACTGGACTGACACACCTTAAATCCCACATTCCGCACTTCAATTTGTAACATGAAAATTAGTCTAAAATTCCATAGCTTAGTAAGTATTTATACTATGCAAATTACTCCCTTCCCGCCAGAAGATTACCTATAATGTAATAATAAAAACTACATAA
>NZ_JBNHER010000289.1:0-4669 GCF_050015975.1 Dapis purpurea BLCC-M126
GTTTTAACCAGAGGTAATTATCAATTATCCATTATCAATTATCAATTAATGAAAATCTTTCCTTACTCTCTAAGTACGAAAATCATACCGACGCTTCAGTAACGCCAATTTTAGCTATAACTTAATCAAACTATGAAAGATTGATAATTGCTATTTGATCGTAACTAATTGTATACTGATCGGGCACAATTCAAAACCAGGGTGATAATATGCAATCAAATTATGATAATTTTCTAGAACAAGACTCAGAAGATGCTATACCTTATTATACCAGAGCCAAAGCCGATTTATCGCTTCTATTACACAATATATCAATTGCTGCCTTAGTCGGAGTAATAGCTTTTACTGGAGTAAGCTCTTTGATTATTGCTGCTAGTAAAAACTCAGTTAATGAGATGGAAAAAACAGAAATAGAATATACTTATCCTACTACTTGGTTTCTTTTCACTACATAGTAAAAAGGCGAACAAAAATACAGGTGATTTCTATTATAGCACCACGCATTATCGTCAAGACACTTATAAATGCTTAATCTTAGTCAGGAATTATTTTTGACTTTTAAGTTGCGTGAAGCGCTATAATTGCCCAATTTTATGTTAATTCTATACTAAATATAAATATGAATAAGTTCCTCAAAACTATCAAAAATATTGTTCTTCCTGAACGAGATGAAGTTTTCCTCAAATTTATTGAATCCATGGAAATCATAATCTCTAAAGTTCTGACTTTATCTATGATAGGTGTGATTCTTTTTGCTGTATTTGATTTGGTAGTTTTTATTTCTGAAAAACTTTTCTTTGCACCCCATCCTCTGTTTAAAGATTCATTATTTGAAATATTTGGACTATTTTTAAATATTTTAATTGCTCTGGAACTTTTAGAAAATATTACAGCCTACCTCCATAAGCACGTTTTTAGTCTAGAGCTAGTAATTGTTACTTCTTTAATTGCTGTAGCCCGAAAAATCATTATTTATGATTTGGATAAAAAAGGAGGAGATGCTTTAGTTGGATTAGCACTTGCTATTTTTGCTCTATCTATTAGTTATTGGATTATTAGCTCACGAAAAAAGCCACCATCTCATCATTAAATATGATATCCGGTTTAATATTTTTCAATAATAGGTAATAGAAAAAAAGTAGGGTATAGTATTTTTTTTCTATTACCTATTCCCTAAAATCCAAAAGTTGTTTCTTTCACTAAGAATGGGAATTGCTATATCTCAGAGTTATCTAACTAAAAAATCAAAAAAATATGAGTGACAATTATTTTGAATTTGAGCAAGACTTTGTAGAATCTTTACGGTGTATTCCTATGGTAGTACGCTATAAATTAGATACCTGCGGAGTCAAATTAAAATTATCCCACTGGCATCAATTTAATCATTCAATTCGTCAAGAGTTGGTAGATAAACCTTGCAGCAAATCCGAGGAAATTCAAAGTTACCGAGAATGGCTACATCAGTTAGTAATTGAGCAGACAAATACCCCTGCTAAGGATTTACCTGTTGAAGAAAATCCAGCTTGGATGGATGACAAAAAAATTCCAGAAACAGTTCAGGAAAAAGCTGAAGAAGTAGGTATTAAAATTAATTTAGACCAATGGGAAAATCTAACTCCATTGCAAAGGTTTGTACTGATTAAACTTAGCCGCCCTAGCCATGAAAATAAAAATTTTTTACCTGCTGTTGAGGAATTTAAACTGGTTTGAATTAGGAAAGCACAACACTGATTTTGGCACGGATGTAGGGATAAGGAATAAAGAAAGTAGATGAGTCTATAGACAGTTAAGGATTTTTTTGTGGCAATTTTGTAATCTCAAGAGCTACTCTAACAGTTCCATACTATAGGATTTTTGGTCTTATATGAACCGTATTAGCATATAAACGACTTTTTTTTGATTAGTAATTTTTTTGTATTTTTGATAAAGAAAGAAGTCAGGATAAAGAAATCATAACTGAGACTAGAGTTATTTACAACTGCTAGATTAATATAGCAATCAGGAATGAGATGTGAGAATTTTTATGATAGTTAGTTTGAGGTGAAAACCTTAAAAATTATGACTCCTGTAGGGGCGAATCGCGATTTCCCCCTACCACCAAAATCTTACAACTCACATAAGATTGCTATATCAAAATTATAATTGCTCTCTTTTTGTCCAAACTTATTTATATAATTGAACGAGAAAATATACCGTTTTATTGCTTTTTTTAGTGCTTCCTTCTTCCTTGTTCCTTCTTCACAAATCAATTAAGCCTTCAGGGGGAGTAATTTCAATAGTATTTTTTTCAAAATTAACTATAGGAACAATTTCTTTGACAAAGGGAATTAAAATATTTTTGGATTGGGGAGATTGAGATTTTTGCTGATGTTTTTTCCGCCGACTTCTTCCTTTTTCTTGTAGTAAATTATCTCCCTTATGAACTTCAGAAATAACAGGAGCATCTGTAGAGATTTTTTCTACTTCTAATAAATCATTTCCAGCGGAAATCATACTCACAACCTTGCCAATAGTTTCCCCATTTAACTGATTAATAACTGTTAAACCAATTAAGTCTGGTACATAAAATTCATCTTCTTCTAGTTGGGGGCGATCGCCGTTTTCAATCAATAATTGACTATTTCGTAAAGCTTCAGCTTGTTCACGATTTTCAATTCCTGCTAACTCTATTACATACAACCCCTTACTAGAAAGATAACGACCACCTAATAATTCAATAGACTTAGGTTCTATTTTACCTGGTGATAATAGCCACCTTTTTCCGGGTTCTAAAAATCTTTCTGGGAAGTCTGAGCTAGGATATACTCGCAATTCTCCTCTCAAACCTTGAGGTGCAACAATTTTACCAATTTCAATCCATTCAGACATTTTTTTAAGTCAAAAGTCAAAAGTCAAAAGTCAAAAGTTAGAGAGATTAATTCTTTCTTATAGGTAAAAAAGAATTAGTTAGGATATAGACTAATGATAAATCTTAGACTAGGAAACGTTTTTCCAACTGTTCCCTGCTATATGAGAATTTGGTCTAACTTTTGTGTACATTATAATTTATTTTACTATCAATTTGGAATTTAGGTTTAATAATTAGAATTAATTCATAGATCGAAAATATTATTAGTTAATCTCAATTTTTACCAGAATTATGAAAATTATAAATCTGATTTTAACTCTTATACTTTCTCTTAGTGAAAGTGCCGTATATAGTCAAAGTAAAAATTATCATATAAATCACAAAATTAACTATGATTATCAAAAACAAAAATCTTTAATTTTCCTGACTCAAAATCAAGCAGAAATTGAAGAATTTAAACTCAAAGAAGAAATTCGCGATCGCGTCCGAGAAGAAGTAGATTATACTTTTCGTCATGCCACATCATTACTTAGTGTTTTTCTGATTGTCTTGACTTTTTTCCCTGCTTCGGCAGCAATTTGGATTTGGTTTCTTCAGACAAAGTTGGCTAACAAAATTGACATTACAGAACAAGAAATTGATAGTTTTAAATATGACACAATATCTCAACTGAAAGAAATAGTCGGTGAGGCTCAAATTATCTTAGATGAACTGAAGGAACAAAGTCACAAAGCTGATGAAAAAATTGAACAACTTCAAAAGGATACTTTGATTCAATATTCTGCTACTAAAGCTGATAATTCGGAGCCGTTAATGATGGCGAATGATTATGCAAAACAAGCAGATCAATTTTTCTTAGCAGGTCGGTTGAAAGAAGCAATTAATGCTTATAATCAAGCCTTAAAAATTTATCCGGAAATGGCAGATGTTTGGAATAATCGGGGTGTAGTTTTGACAAGATTAAAGATGTTTGATGAAGCAATTACTTCTTACGATAGAGCTTTACAAATTCGGGCTGATTATGCAGATGCTTGGAATAATCGGGGTGTTTCTTTGATAGAATTGCAGCATTATCAAGAGGCGATTAATTCTTTTGAACAAGGGATAAAGGTTAAACCTGACTATGCAGATGCTTGGAATAATCGAGGGGTTTGTTTAGCAAAAATTCAAAAATATCAAGAGGCAGTCAAGTCTTATAATCAGGCAATTGCGATTAAAAATGATTATAGTGATGCCTGGAATAATCGGGGAGTTTCTTTGATGAAGTTGGGTATTTATGGAGAGGCGATCGCTTGTTTTGATAATGCTGTAAAAATTAAACCAGACTTTTTTAGTGCTTGGTATAATCAGGCTCGTTGTTATAGTTTAAAAGGCGAGGTTGAAGTATCTTTAAAAAGTTTGGAAAAGGCGATTAGTTTGAATGGTGGAAACTGTCAGGAAATGGCAAAAAACGAATCTGATTTTGAGAATATTCGGGATAATGAATTGTTTCAGAAATTGATTGCTGTGTAGGTTGGGTTGAAGCATGAAACCCAACAATTTTTGATGAAATTCAGGATAATGAATTGTTTGATAAATTGATAGTGTGAGCGAAACGTTCACCCAGGGGTCTAAATTACGGGAGCAGGATGCTCCCACTACTTACTTAACTAAATTAATATATCCAAGTCCGCAGCGACTGGAACGGAGTGGAAGGAAGCAATCTCAGAAGTGCGCGGAGATTGCTTCCTATCGTTGCTGCGGACTACTTTTCAACCGGATTCTATATAATATCATGTCCGGTTGAATAGTTATAAATAAATGAGGGAGGAGTCAGGAGTC